>NZ_CAJQZK010000002.1:0-176477 GCF_907164655.1 Acidocella sp. C78 | reverse complement strand
GATTCCGGGAATTATTCGCCCACCTATTCCGAGATTAATTCGCCCACCTGTTCCGACTTTTATTCGCCCAGGCGGGCGGGGTTGGCCGGGTTGGCTTGAGGTCTCTGCTGGCTGGTTCAGGTTCCCTCCCTTTGGCTGATCGAGGGAGCGGATGAATGCCAGTGGAGCGGATTGCGATGCGCGATGTGCGCGAGATTGTCAGATTGAGGATGGCGGGGCTTTCGACCCGCCAGGTGGGGATCCGGGTCGGGGTTGCGGCATCGACGGTGCGCTTGACGCTGCGGCGACTGGAGGCGGCCGGGCTCGATGGGCCAGGGGCTCTGGCGCTGTCCGAAGCGGCATTGGAAAGGCGCTTGTTCGACGGCGCGGTGGGCAAGCGGCCGGGGCATCGACGTGTGGATGAGCCGGACTGGGGCGTATCCGCCGCGAGTTGCAGCGCAAGCACGTGACGCTGTCGATCCTGTGGGACGAGTATATTGCCGAGCACCCGGATGGGTATCGCTACAGCCGGTTCTGCGAGCTCTACCGGAGCTGGGAAGCCCGGCTACCGGTGACGATGCGCCAGACCCACGCATCGGGCGAGAAGCTGTTCGTCGATTATGCCGGCGACACGGTGCCGGTGGTGATCGACCGGCTCACCGGCGAGACGCGTGCGGCCCAGATCTTCGTCGCCGTTCTCGGCGCATCGAGCTTCACCTATGCTGAGGCGACCTGGACCCAGACCCTGCCGGACTGGATCGAGGCGCATAATCGCACTCTGGCAGCAATTGGCGGCGTGCCGGCGCTGCTGGTGCCCGACAACGCCAGGGTCGCGATCATCCGCGCCTGCCTCTACGATCCACAGGTCAACCGGACCTACACCGATATGGCGCGCCATTACGGCACGGCCATTCTCCCGGCGCGGCCGCGGCGGCCGCGTGACAAGGCGAAGGTCGAGGTGGCGGTTTTGCTGGCGGAGCGGTGGCTGCTGGGCAAGCTGCGCAACCGGGCATTTTACGGCCTCGCCGAACTGAATGCCGCGATCGCTGAATTCTGCCGCTGGCTGAACGAGGAGCGGGTCGTCCGTCGCCTGGGGGCGACAAGACGGCATCTGCTGGAAACACTCGATCGTCCCGCGCTGAAGGAACTGCCGGCCGAACCCTATGTGCTGGCGCAATGGCGGCGCCGGCGGGTCGGCATCGATTATCACGTCGAGATCGAGAAGCATTTTTACTCCGTCCCCTACCGGCACGCCCGCGCCGAGGTCGAGGCCCGGTTCACCGTGCGCACGGTCGAGATCTTTCTCCGTGGCGAACGGATCGCCGTGCACGCACGCAGGCCGGGTAACGGCAAACACACGACGATCGCCGAGCACATGCCCTCGAGCCACCGGCGTTATGGCGACTGGACCATCGCACGGATCCATCAGGAAGCCGCACGGCTTGGTCCCTCGGTCGCGACACTCTGCACCCTGATCCTCGAACGCCGGCCTCATCCGGAGCAGGGGTTCCGCGCCTGCATCGGCATCCTTCGCCTGGCCCGCAGTGTTGGCGCCGACCGGCTCGATGCCGCGGCCGAGCGCGCGCTCACCATCGGCACCCTGACCTACGGCTCGGTCAAATCCATCCTCGATAACCGGCTGGAGCGAGCCGCCGGCACCGCCAGTCCCGATCCCACCCCGATCCGCCACCCCAACATCCGGGGCGGCGGATATTTCCACTGATGACAAGGAGAAGCCTCATGCTGAACCATCCGACCCTCGATCAGATCCACCAGCTCGGTCTTGCAGGCATGGCCCGCGCGTTCACCGAGCTGCACGCCAATCCCGAAACCCCCAGCCTCAGTCACGCCGAATGGCTCGGTCTTCTGCTCGACCGCGAGATCACCGTCCGACGTGACAAGCGGTTGAGCACAAGGCTGCGCCATGCCAGGCTGCGCCATGACGCTGCAATCGAGGATGTCGATTACCGGAGTGCCCGCGGCCTCGATCGGGCTCTGTTCCAGAAGCTGATCCAGGGTGAGTGGATCGACGCGCACGACAATCTCGTCCTGAGCGGGCCGACAGGGGTCGGAAAATCGTGGCTGGCCTGTGCCCTCGGTCACAAGGCATGTCGCGATGACAGGACCGTGCTCTATCAGCGCGCCCCCAAACTCTTCGCAGAACTCGCGGTCGCCCGCGCCGAAGGGCGTCACGGCCGGATGATCCGCACCCTCGGTGCCGTCAATCTACTGATCCTCGACGACTTCGGCCTTGCTCCACTCGACGCCGGCGCCCGTCACGACCTGCTCGAGATCGTCGAGGATCGCTACGGCCGCCGCGCCACCATCATCACCAGCCAGATCCCCCCGGCGCATTGGCATGAGCTGATCGGCGATCCGACCTACGCCGACGCCATTCTCGACCGTCTGCTCCACAATGCCCACCGCATCGAACTCACCGGCGAAAGCCTGCGCAAGATCCGCAAGCAAACCCCAAAAACCGCTTGACCCAACGAGAACAGGAGAGCAACGAAATCAACAGCCACAGAGACCGCTACCCGGGCGAATAAATCTCGGAATCCCCGGGCGAATAAACGTCGGAATCGTGGGCGAATTAAAATCGGAATCCATGGGCGAATTCTCCGGAATCCGCATGCCATGTTTTCGTCCCGCGCCACCATGGCGCGGACGATATAACAACTTCAGATTGTATTGAACAGGAAAATTACAGTCGGCGGCGGCCCAGCAACGCGTGATAGGCCACCAGCACGATCACCGCGCCGACCACGGAGACGAACAGGCTGTAGAGAAAGCCGCCGCCCGGGCGAAGCCGAGCGTCATGAAGATCTGCCCGCCGACCAGCGCGCCGACAATGCCGAGCACCATGTCGAGAACCGGCCCCTTGCCGGCATTGTCGACGATATGGCTCGCGATCCAGCCGGCGATCAGGCCGAGAATGATGAAGCCGATCAGATGCATGGGCCGGTATCCTCCTGGTGGATGCGGTTCAGGACATGGGAGGCAGCGCGGGCGCGAACAAGCCCGCCGGTCAGCGCAGCTCGCCGGAGACGGGTTGCAGTCGGCGCGCTTCGATCCCTTGCCAGGCGAGCAGCACGGGCACCGCGATGACGAGGTCGCGCGCGCGCCGCAACAGCGAGACCGAAAGCGCGATATCCGGCGGAATGCCGAACACGGCGCCGAGCAGCGTGTAGGCGGCCTCCTGCACGCCGAGGCGGCCGGGGATGAAGAAGCCGGTCGAGAGGATCGCGTGCAGCAGCGCCTCGATCACCAGGGCATCGCGGAGGGAGATGCTCTGCCCCAGCGCGCGGAAGGCGACGAAGGACGCGATGCCGGTGCCGAACCAGCAGAGCAGGTGCATCGACGAGGCGGCGACGAGCCGGCGGCGGCGGGCATAGATCGCATCCAGCGCCGATTGCAGCCGCCCGATCCCGATCGCGGCGGAATCGGCGGACTGGCCGGCAATCCGCATCGCGAGGCCGCGGAACAGACGGCTCATGCCCTTCTGCATCAGCAGGAATGTCGCCCCGGCAGCGAAGGCGACGCCGAGCCCGATGCTCATCGGCAGGACCAGCGGGCTGTGCGGCACCAGCGCGATCAGCAGGACCACGCCGATGGCGACGAAAACGAGTTCGGCGAGGAATTCCAGCGTGACGTCCGCAAGGGTCGAGGCGGCGGCATCGGCGAAGGCCACGCCGCCGAGCGCGATCGCCCGGCCGCCGATCACGAAGCCGCCGACATGCGAGAAGGGCAGGAACTCGCCGGCCGAATCGCGCACCATCCGGCCCCAGTAGAGCAGCAGGAAGCTGCCGCCGTGGCGGCGGCGCAGCAGTAGCCGCCAGGCCAGGGCCAGCCCGGCGATGATCACCATCTGCACCCCGAGATAGGCGATGAACCCGGACAGGCTCACCCGTTCGAGCGCATGCGCGACATCGTCCCAGCCGAACCAGGCGATGGTGCCGGTGAACAGCAGCAGCCCGACAAGGCCGAAGACCGTGGGCCAGATACCAAGCCGGCGGATCACGCGCGCGGGCTCCGCGTGGAAGTCCGCGTGGAAGACTGGGCAGACGGTGATCGCAGCACTGGTTTCTCGCACTCCCGGCGGGACAATGATCGTCAGGTGGCGGCGATACGTGGACCGCCGGATTCCGCCCCCTTAGCAGATTATGGCGGATCGCGGTATCGCCTGCCGGTGCGGGCGGCACTTTGCCTCGGCGCGGCCGATCAAGTATGCCCACGGCAGGCTTTTTTTATGGCAGGCATGAGCAACGATTCTCTTCCCCCGTCCGGAACGGCCGCCCGCCCCGCCGCAGACGCGCCGGTTCTGGTGACCGGCGCCACCGGCTTTGTCGGCGCCGCCGTGGCAAGGACGCTCTCGCGGCAGGGGTTCCGGCTGCGGCTGCTGCATCGCGCGTCGAGCGACATGAGCAACCTTGCGCAGGTGCCAGGCGAACGGGTGGTCGGCGATCTCACCGACCCCGCATCGCTTGCCCGGGCGGTCGAGGGCTGCGCGCACGTGTTTCATGTGGCCGCGGATTATCGCCTCTACGTGCCCGATCCCGCGGCGATGCGGGCGGTGAACATCGACGGCACCATCGCGCTGTTCCGCGCGGCGCGCGCGGCCGGGGCGGGCCGCATGGTCTATACCAGCAGCGTCGCGGCGCTCGGTCTGACCGCGGATGGCAGCCCGGCCGACGAGATGACGCCGCATGCGGCGGAGGATCATGTCGGCCCCTACAAACGCTCGAAATACGAGGCAGAGCTGGCGGTGAAGCATCTCGTCGCCGAGGGGCTGGATATCGTGATCGTCAACCCGGCCGCTCCGGTCGGGCCGGGCGACATCAAGCCGACCCCGACCGGCCGCATGGTGCTCGACGCGGCCCGCGGCCACATGCCGGCCTATGTCGAGACCGGAATGAACATCGTGCATGTGGATGACGTGGCCGAGGGCCATCTGCTCGCGCTGGCGCACGGGCGGAGCGGCGAGAGCTACATCCTCGGCGGCGAGAACCTGATGCTCTCCGAGATCGGGCGGATGATCACCCGGCTGGCCGGCAAGCCGCCGCCGCGGGTGAAGCTGCCGATCGGCCCGCTGATGCCGATTGCCGCGATCATGGAAGCCTGGGCGCGGATCTCGGGTCACGAGCCGCTGATGACTCGCGACATGCTGACCATGGCGCGCAAGAGGATGTTCTATTCCTCGGACAAGGCGCGGCGCGAACTTGGCTACCGCGCCCGCCCGGCGGAGGCGGCGATGCGCGATGCCCTTGCCGATTTCTGCCGGCGCGGCAAGCTGCCGAGCCTCGCCTTCGACCCGGACGGGGCTTCCGCATGACCTTCCTCGCGGTGCTGTCGGTGCTGATCTGGATCTATCTCTACCTGCTGCACGGACAGTTCTGGCAGAGCGGACCGGAACTCGCGCCAGCGCGACCGGCCGAGCCCGTTGCGGTGGACATCGTGGTGCCGGCGCGCGACGAGGCGGAGACGATCGCGGCGGTCGTGCGCTCGCTGCTGGCCCAGGAGTATGACGGACCGTTCCGGGTCATTCTGGTCGATGATGGCAGCGCCGATGGCACCGGCGAGATCGCGGCGCGGGCCGCGGAGGGCGATCCGCGCTTCGTGCTGGTGCGCGGCGGCGACAAGCCGGCCGGCTGGTCGGGCAAGCTCTGGGCGCTGGAGCAGGGCGTGGCACAAGGCACGGCGCCGGTGCTGCTGTTCACCGACGCCGATATCGTTCACGATCCGCGGCATCTGGCGACGCTGGCGGCCCGGCTGGCGAAGCCGGAGCGCGGCGCGCGGCTGGACATGGTTTCGGAAATGGTGCGGCTGAACTGCGAGAGTGCGGCCGAGCGCGCGCTGGTTCCCGCCTTCGTCTATTTCTTTCAGATGCTCTACCCGTTCGCGCGGGTGAACGACCCGCTCGATGGCACCGCCGCGGCGGCCGGCGGCACGGTGCTGATCCGGCGCGAGGCGCTGGAGCGGGCCGGCGGGCTTGCAGGGATGCGCGACGCGCTGATCGACGACGTGACGCTGGCGAGCCGGGTCAAGCGGGGCGGCGCCGTGTTCCTCGGCCATTCCGGTCT
Organism: Acidocella sp. C78; assembly: GCF_907164655.1. Lineage (NCBI taxonomy): Bacteria > Pseudomonadati > Pseudomonadota > Alphaproteobacteria > Acetobacterales > Acidocellaceae > Acidocella > Acidocella sp. C78. The sequence goes on along the minus strand of NZ_CAJQZK010000002.1, from coordinate 170,418 downwards.
CGCCCGCTCGATCCGCCCCTATCCCCACCTTGCCGACATCCGGGCGATGATCTCCCGCACCGCCTTCACCCAGCTGCGCTATTCTGGGCTGCTGCTCGCCTTGACGCTGGTGGGTCTTGCGATTGTCTGGCTTGTGCCGCCGATCGCCCTTGTCTTCGGCGACGAGGGTGCTGCGCTGTGCGGGCTGATCGCCTCGCTGCTCGCGGTGCTCAGCTACCAGCCGACGCTGCGGCGCTACGGCCGCGGCTGGTACTGGGCGCTGGCACTGCCGCTGATCGCGCTGGTCTACATGGAGGCGACGTTGGCCTCGGCCCTGCGATACTGGCGGGGCACAGGTGCGGCCTGGAAGAACCGCGATTACGGTGCCGGCGCATGAGTGAAGCCGCGAGCATCGAGCAGGCCTCGGGCAAGGACCGGGGCGACGAGAATTTTCCGGTCGGCTCCTGGCTGATCCGCGCCGGGCTGCGCCGGCATGTGCATGCCTATTACGCCTTCGCGCGCAATGCCGACGACATCGCCGATCATCCCGATCTGGCACCGGCCGAAAAGATCGCCCGGCTCGACGCGATGGAGGCGGTGCTGGATGGCGATGATCCGGCGCGCTCCCCCTCGGCGGCGCGGCTGCGCGAGAGCCTGGCGGCGACGAAGGTCGATTCCGTCCATGCCCGTGAATTGCTCATCGCGTTCCGGCAGGATGCGACCAAGACGCGCTATGCGAGCTGGGACGAGCTGATGCAATATTGCCGCTATTCGGCGGCACCTGTCGGGCGCTACGTGCTCGACCTGCACGGCGAGAGCCGCCAGAGCTGGCCGGCCTCCGACGCGCTGTGCGCCAGCCTGCAGGTGCTCAATCACCTGCAGGATTGCGCGAAGGATTTCAACGCCCTCGACCGGTCATACATCCCCGGTGACTGGTTGCAGGCGGTTGGCCTCGCGGCGGATGCCGTCACCGCCGCAACGACGCCGGCGGCGCTGCGCTCGGTGTTCGATGCGATGCTGAAAAAAACGGCGGAACTGAACGCGACGGCGGCGCATCTGCCAGGCTTCGTGGTTGCGCGCGGCTTGCGGGTTGAGACGGCGATCATCGTCGGCCTTGCCCGCCGGCTGCATCGCCGGCTGTTGACCGAGGACCCGCTGGCCGGGCGGGTGAAGCTGCGCCGGCGCGATGCCGCGGGCGCCGTACTCGCCGGGCTGGCCAGGCTTGTGTGATGTTGCTGCTGTGATGTTCATGACGACCAGCACCACCCGCTTCGCCGAGGATGCCGCCGCCGTGGCCGCCGCCACCCGTGCCGCCGGCACCTCGTTCTATCGCGGCATGAGCGTGCTGCCGGCGCCGCGCCGCACCGCGATGTACGCGATCTATACGTTTTGCCGGGTGGTGGACGACATCGCCGACGAGGAGGCGCCGCTCGCGGCGAAGCGCGACGGGCTCGATGCCTGGCGCCGGCGGATCGACGCGCTGCCCGAGGGCGGCGATGACGCGGTCACCCGCCTGCTGCGCGATGCCTCGCTGCGCTACGCGCTGCGGCGGGAGGATTTCCACGCGATCATCGACGGGATGGAGATGGATGCCGGCGCGCCGATCATCGCACCCGACATGGCCGTGCTCGATCTTTATTGCGACCGCGTGGCCTCGGCGGTGGGGCGGCTGTCGATCAGGGTGTTCGGCGAGGTTTCGGCCCAGGGCGACAGGGTCGCGCATCATCTCGGCCGGGCCCTGCAACTGACCAATATCCTGCGCGATGTCGGCGAGGATGCGGCGCGGGGGCGGATTTATCTGCCGCGCGAGGCGCTGGAGGCCGCAGGTGCGGCCGCCGATCCGGGAACGCTGCTGGCCGATCCGGGACTGAAGCGGGCAATGGCCGAGATCGCCGGTCTGGCGGAGCAGCATTTCGCCGAGGCCGACGCCGCGATGCGCGGCTGCGACCGCCGCGCGGTGCTGCCGGCGCGGATGATGGCGGACGCCTATCGGCCGCTGCTCGGCGTGATGCGCGAGGCCGGGTTCGCCCATCCCGAGCGGCGTCCCAGCCTACCCGCCTGGCGCAAGCTGCGCCTGGCCGCTGAGCTCCTCATCCGGACCGACCGGCGCCGATGAGCCGCGTCCATGTGATCGGTGCCGGCATGGCGGGGCTCTCCGCCGCCACCGCCCTCGCCGCGCGCGGGCGGCAGGTCGTGCTCCACGAGGCGGCGAAATGGGCGGGCGGGCGTTGCCGTTCCTATCACGATACCGCTCTTGGCTGCCGCATCGACAACGGCAATCACCTGCTGCTGTCGGGCAACCACGACACGATGGCCTATCTGCGCCGAATCGGCGCCGAGGACACGCTGACCGGGCCGGACCGCCCGCTGTTTCCCTTCATCGATCTCGCCTCGGGCGAAGCCTGGACGCTGCGGCTCAACCACGGAAAGCTGCCCTGGTGGGTGCTGCGCCGGAGCTGGCGCGTGCCGGGCACGGGCGCGCTCGACTATCTCGCGCTGCGGCGGTTGGAGCGCGCCGGGCGGGACGACCTCGTGGCCGGAATGCTGGGCGGGCTCGGCACGCTGTATGACCGGCTGCTCGAACCGCTGGCGATCGCAGCACTCAACACGAAGCCGGAGGCCGCCTCCGCCGCGCCGCTGGCGGCCGTGGTGCGGGAGAGCCTCGCGCGCGGCGGCGCCGCGACCATGCCGCGGATGCCGAAGGTCGGGCTTTCGGAAAGCTTCGTCGATCCCGCCCTCGCCTATCTGCGCACGCACGGCGCCGAATTGCGGTTTGGCGCGCGGGTGGCCGGGCTGACGGTGACGGATGGGCGGGTGAGCGGCCTGGCCGGCCCGAATGTGGATGAGATCGTCGGTGCGGAGGATGCGGTGATTCTGGCGACGCCGCCCTGGGTCGCGGCCGAGCTGCTGCCGGGGCTCACGGTGCCGCAGATGCACGAGGCGATCATCAACCTGCATTTCCGTGCCGGAATCGAACCCGGACCGGCGGGGCTCTATGGGCTGATCGGCGGCACCGCGGAATGGGTGTTCGAGAAATCCGAGGTCGTGTCGGTCACCATCAGCGCCGCCAATGACCGGCTCGGACAGGATACGGACGAGCTGGCCGCCGAGGTCTGGGCCGACCTCCGGCGCGGTTTCGGGTTGCCGCGGACGATCCCGCCCTATCGGGTGGTCAAGGAAAAGCGCGCAACCTTTGCCGCAACGCCCGCGCAACTCGCCCGGCGGCCCGAAGCGCGCACCGCTCTGGCCAACCTGATTCTCGCCGGCGATTATACCGCGACGGGCCTGCCCTCGACCATCGAAGGGGCGATCCGGTCGGGCGGCAGCGCGGCAAACGAGATCTGATCTCGACTTTCGAGTCCCAGGAAAGCCGAAAGCCCAGGGCCGACGCCGTACTGGCACCGCACTGCCGCAACATTCCGTTTCAGACGGAAAATCAGGGATTTGGCATTATTTCGATGCTATCTCGCAACGGTTTCATGGCGCGCCGACAGCTTTGCAAATCTGCAACACTCGGCATTCGTTAGTTCGGCGGCCCCGCGATCCGGTTATTTCCGCTTGACCGTCGGTGACTTAGGCGGAATGGTTGACATTACTCACCAGTCGGTAATTAAGACGACATTTTGCTAGTCGTATGTTTGCGGGGATGATATAATTCTGGCATGAAACGGGACGGTCGCAGATTTGATCATCGCACCCTGGAAACCATCCGGCTGATGGCTGTAGAGCGGGTGCGCGAGGGCGAAGCGGCCTCTTTGGTGATTGCCTCATACGGGTTCAGCCGCACAACAATCTATAAATGGCTCAGCGCGGCATCGAAGCCTGGGGTCGGGGTGAAAGCCTTGCGGTCACGGCCGGCAACCGGCCGGCCGCGGCGTCTGACGCCGCGCCAGGAGCAGCAGGTGTTGCGTTGGATCAATGGCCGCGATCCGCGCCAATACGGCCTGGATTTCGGGCTGTGGACCCGGCACGTTGTGGCCGAACTGATCGAGCGCAAGTTTGGTATCAAACTCGGTGTGACGGCTGTGGGCGAACTGCTGTCGAAACTGGGCCTGACGCCGCAAAAGCCGTTGCAGCGTGCCTATCAGCGCGATCCGGAGGCGATCGAGGCATGGCGACGTGAGCGGTTTCCTGAAATCGCCAGGCAGGCCAAGTCCTGTGGCGGCGAGGTCTTTTTCTGGGACGAGTCCGGCTTTCGGGCCGACGCCGTGCATGGCAAGACCTGGGGCGTGAAGGGACAGACGCCGATCGTCGAGCGTCCGGGCCAACGGCAATCGATCAGCGCCGCCTCGGCGGTGACAGCCCGCGGCGGGTTCTGGTATTGCACTTATGAAGGCGGCCTGAATGCTGAGTTGTTCGTAGCGCTGCTACGCCGGATGATGCGGCACCGCACGAGGCCGGTGCACCTGGTCCTCGACGGGCTGCCTGCCCACAAAACAGCGCTGGTGAAAGCCTACGTGGCGTCGACCAATGGAATGCTGACGTTGCATTTTCTGCCAGGCTACGCCCCTGACCTGAACCCAGATGAACTGGTCTGGAGCCACATGAAGCGGACGGGCGTCGCCCGGACTCCGCTACGCCAAGGCGAAAAGCTTCAGGACAAAATCGAAGCCCAACTCGCCGCCATCAAGCGCAAACCACGTCTCGTGCAATCATTCTTCAAAGCACCAACTGTCGCCTATATTACCGACTGCTGAGTAATTTGTAAGAGTCATGGCGCGCAAGAACAGCGCCGGCATCGGGAGGCAACGGGAAACGGCATGCGCGCCTGCGGCATGACTGATCGTCTGGGCAATCGTTCACGACTCGATCATGGGCCGGGCGCGATCGAGGCGAACCGGCGGATCATCGAGGAATTGCTGGAGCGCGAGCGCGATGCCGCCCATGGACGCGGCGATGCCGCTCATTTCGGAGACGACGATCTCGACATCCCGGTAGATCGCGGCGAGCGCATTGGCTTCCAGCGTTTCCATCGCCGCGGGCAGCAGGAACGGCGCGAGTTGCGCGAGGCTGCCGCCGAGCACGATGCGGCGCGGGCTGATGATATTGATCAGGTTCGCAAGGCCGAGGCCGAGATGACGGCCGGCTTCGGCCATCACCGACCGCGCCACCGCATCGCCGGCCTCGCAGGCTTCGCGCGCGGCCGCAACATCGCAAGCGCGGTGGCCGCGGGCGGCAAGATCGCCCAGGATCGCGCGTTCGGAAACATAGGCCTCGAAGCAGCCGCGCGCGCCACAGCCGCACGGGCGCCCGCCCGGGACGATCTTCATGTGGCCGATTTCGCCGGCGAGCCCGTGCGGGCCGCGATAAAGCTCGCCCATCAGATAGAGCCCGCCGCCGATGCCGGACCGGCCCATGACATAGATGAAATCGGCAATGTCGCGACTGGCGCCGAACAGATGCTCGGCAAGGGCTGCGGCCTTCACGTCGTTCTCGACGCGGACGGGAACTTTCATCCGCGCGGTGAGCGTGCCGGCCAGGTCGAGATCCCGCCAGCCGATATTCGGCGCGAAGACGACGCGGCCGCCGGTGGTGACGAGCGCAGGCACCGCGACGCCGACCGCGAGCAGCATGCTGCGCGGGGCCCGGAGCGCGCGCAGGGCGGCGGTTATGCCGGCGCGCACGGCGGCGATCGCATCCTCGGGGGAGGTGCTGCCCGGCACGACGAGATCGGTGCAGGCGGCGCCATCGATCGTGGAGATCAGGATGCGGATGGCATCGGGCTCGACGCCGATGCCGGCCAGATAGCCGGCGCGCGGATCGAGACTGAGCGCGGTGGTCGGCCGACCGGCGCGGCCGGTCGGCGCCTCGGTATCGCGGCGGACGATCCCGCCCGATTCGAGATTGCTGATGATGATCGAGATGGTCGCGGGATCGATCCCCGAAATCTGCGAGAGCTTCTGCTGCGAGATGCCCGGATTCTGGCGGATCATGTGGAACAGCCGCGCCGAATTGATCCGCCGGACCAGTGCCGAATTGACGCGCGCCCGGGTCATTTCCCCTCCCCCGGCGGCCGGATCATCGCGCCCTGCCGGCCGCGAAACCGACGCCATGAATCTTTCTTGACATTGAAAACGCTCCTCTCTACTGGTTTCTTAAAGAGTAAAAATAATTCGTGCAAGCGAGATGCAGAGCGCACCGCACGAAGAACAGACGGGGACGAAACGATGCCGGTTGCGGCAACTGAACGACAGCATCGGGTTTGCGGACACCCGCGCGCGGCACAAGCCCGGCGCGCTTTCCACGCGGCATGGCCTGGCGCGGCCATCGCCTCTGTCCACCCGCCGCAGATGGCGAAGCGGCGGGCTGGATCCGCGCGCATGGCGCGGATTTCGCCAACAAAAAAATCTTTCAACATGGAGGTTCAACCATAATGCGAAACATCGGCAACCAGGCGGGCAGCGCCCCGGCCCGGTCCGCGACGCGGAAGCTGCGCCACGCCGCATGCGCCGCGGGCGTGATCAGCCTTTTCGGCCTCGCTCCGCTGGCGCACGCGCAAAGCCTGGGCGACGCGCTGCGGCAGACCACGTTCCAGGGCATGGTCGGCGCGATCCACTTCGACTATGGCAACAACGGTCACTCGACGAAGAGCACGCACTCCTTCGCGATCGGCGGCCATCTGATCGCCCATACCGGCTCGTTCGACGGGTTCAGCGTCGGCCTCGGCGGGTATACCGCACAGTCGCTCGGCCTCTACAGCAAGAACAACGCCGGTGACAAAGTTCACTACGATGGCGAACTCACCGGTTCGCATTACGGCATCCAGTCGTTCCGGCAGGCGTATCTGCAGTATCAGACGCCGAAAGTGGAAATCCGCTTCGGCCGTCAGCTGATCCAGACGCCGTATGCCAACCAGGATTACTACACGTTCAACCCGCGCGCCTTCATGGGCGTTGCCGGCGTTGTGAACGTGCTCGGCGACGGTTCGAACAAGGTCGATGCCGGCGCGCTCAGCCTCGATGGCAATCCGGCGGCGTTCAGCGTCTTCATGACGCGGATGTTCACCTATGAAAGCCGCTATGCAAGCTCCTTCGTTGCCAACAACCGCTATTCCGGCACCAAGCCGACCAACGGCTTCATCGCGATCGGCGCGCGGTATCACGGCAATGTCGGCTCGACCCAGCTGACGGCGCAGGCGTGGTATTACGATTTCTACCAGTACGCGCAGCTCCTTTATGGCCAGGTCGATCTCGTGCAGCCGCTCGCCAACGGCCAGGCCATCTTCGGCTCGGTGCAGGGGCTGACCGAGGGCAACTCGGCCGGCAATGCGTCGCGGATCGAGGCTTTCACCAGCAACAGCTCGAACTCGATCAATGCGCATCTGTACGGCGCCAAGCTTGGCTACTCGTTCGGCGACGGCAGCATCGCGCTCATCGGCAACTATGCTCCGACCGAATACAACTCGTTCCATCACGGCGGCGTGCTGCACCCCTATAACGACAATACCGGGACCAGCTTCACCGACACGATGCAGAACGGCGTTCCGAATCTCGGGCCGGGCTATGCGTACGGCATCACGTCCAACTACGACTTCCTCAACAAGAAGCTGAAGGTGGGCGTGACTTATGTGCGGTATCTCGTTCGCTACGGCTATGGCGGGGATGCGCAAAACTACACGAGCTATGCGGGCCCCTACAGCTTCCCGAATGCCAACTACATTCCGAACCAGCAGCTCTGGGCGCTCGACGCGAATGCGTCATACGATCTGTCCTCGATCCTCAAGGGGCTTTCGGTGGCGGAAGACACGGACGTGACCGTTGCGGAAAACCGGGCGGGCTATACCGGTACCGCGCATTACAACAACCCTTACTTCAGCAGCCGCTTCTACCTCGAATATAATTTCTGAGGTTTCCGGCCAAAACGACGCGCCCGGGTCAATGGCCCGGGCGCGTTTTCTTTTGCACGGCTCGGCAATGCCAATGCCGGATCAGACAGGCCCGGACGCAGGCCGGTTGCAGGAGGATGAGGCACAACAATTAGCCGATCAGAGAAGTCCCTCCGATCGGGCGAGGCTCCAGGACGGCGCTTCAAAGATGCCGGCCGCGCTCCACCAGAAACTGCGCCGGCAGCACATTCGCGCCGACGAAGAGCAGCGTCATCAGGCGGCCGTTCCAGTAAGGACGGAAACACAAGGGCTGCTGCTTGCCCTTCAGGCTCCAGCATGCATCCTTCGGATTGACCGACTGGATGCCAGTCTCATCGACGACGTGCCCCTCGGGACTGACCACGCGCATGGTGAGTTGGCCGCCCGGCGCAACATAGATCGAGGTCCGCCCGCCATCCGCAAGCGGGCGATACAGCGTGTTGCCCAGGGTCAGATGCAGGAAGCCGATCTTGGTCAGCGGCTGGCCGTAATTCGAATAGCCGGTCCCAAGGCCGGGGCCGGCGGCCGGTGCCACCGCGCTGGCGGACGCCGCGGCACTTCCGGAGGCAGGCTGCGCGCCCGTTTGCAGGCCATGACTCGACATGCAGCCGCCCAGAGCCAGGGCGGGGATCAGCCACGCCAAATGCCGCAAGCCTCGCGCTCGCCCCGGCGCAAAAGCAGAACGGTTCCGTTCCGCCCGCATCGACTTCACTCTCATGCTGCTATCCGATCCGGCAGGTTATCGTCGAGTTGCGGACATACCGGCCAGGTCTCGCATCGGCCGCGGCGCCGGGCTTCAGTGAACAATATTCAGGCTCACATTGCCATCCGATATGGGATTGGGCGCCGATATCCGGCCAGGTACCACTTCATCCCAGAGCAGAACGCCATTGCCTCCCTTCGATTGCGCGGAGAGCGAGGGGGCAACTGATGGGATGCCCTGGGCGGTGGCCGAGGACATCTGTTGAACCGATAGCGGCGAGAGGGGCAGACCGATCTTCTGGATGGTCACCAATTCGACATGGCCGCCAGACCGCACGGCGCGCTCCGCGCCCTGCGCTCTTGCAAGTCCGGGGGCGAGGGCGCTGGCGGCTACCGCCACGCCGAGCCAGAAGCGAAGAGATCGCACCAGTGCGGATTTTCCAGGAAGAGGCCCGAAGCCTCCGTGCATTTTTTGCATGAGCGGGTTCCATCTCACCGTGGCAGCATGGCCTGCATTACATGGTTGGCCTGGGCGGCATTCAGAAGCTGGGTCTGCATTCCGCTGATGTCGATGTTCAGCGTGCGGGTCTGCTGGATGATCTGGCCATTCACCGGGTTCTGGATCAGCGTCGACATTCCCGAAGAACCGACGGTATTGGCGATCATCGTGTAGAGCTGGTTACCCGAGACGCCACCGCCATTACCACCCGCCGGCGGAACGAAGCTTGTGAAGGTCGTGCCCGTGGGCGTCGAACTCTGCTTGTTGATGACGCCTGCAGGTTTGGCCGTATTAATGACATCGCCGAACGATGAGACCCTCTGCGGAGTCTGGGAGGTGGACGTGTATCCCTGCCCATTCAGGACGCCGCTCACCATATCGGGTGAAGTCGAGCGGAAGGCGGGGGAAATCTGCTGGGTCAGATGGCTGATGTCGCCTGACAGGTTCTGCACGGCCTGCCCGTTGACGAGCGTCTGGATCGAGAAGCCGAAATCGATGCCGATGCCGCGATCATTGGGCAGCGAAAATCCGCCGCGCATCCGGGCAAGTATCGCATCCGGCACAATCGGCAAGCCATGTGAGGCAAAGCCGCCCGCGCCGGCGGAAACGGCAAAGCCCGGCGATCCCCCGCCGGGCGGACTGGCCGCGGCCGAAGCCCGGCCGATCGAGAGAGGCAGGACGCTGGCGGTACCCAGAAGCATGATCAGCATCGAGCGTGACATGACGCGCACCATTTCCCTAAAACGTGTTTTGCAGCTGCCAGCCATTGGCCGGCAGTCCGAGATCGCGAAGCTGGAAGTGAGCCAGAGACACCGGCGGCTGCGGCACGGCGTTCCAGACCGCCGGATTGTTGAAGGCGAGCCGCGCCTGCGGCAGATCTGACGTGATCGCGAAAAAAATGCCGCTCCACTGCTTCGCGAAGGTGGCAACCGGCTCGGCCCTCAGGCCGAGGCTGGGATCGGAGAGCAGCACCTCGCCATCGCGCACGCCGCGGACGAGAACAAAATGATGATACCCGTGATAATCTATGAGGACGATCGCCGGCACCCGAACCTCGCTCAGCTTCGCGAGGCTGGCCTTGAACCCGTTCGACGGGATGTGATGCCGGGCAAGATAGTTCTTCATGTCGAGCAGGGAAAAGCCAAGCCGGCGGATCTTTGCCTCGTCGCCATGCCGGTACATGCTTTTGAAAACCGTCTCCTCGCTGACCGGCACGTGATAGACATAGGTCAGAAGCGTCGCCAGCGCCGCGGAGCCGCAGGAAAAATCATATTTCTGATGGACCGTGCTGGTGAATTTCATATCCTGCCAGCTGCGCACGTGCATATAGGCGCCGCTGATCGCGGTGTTGGGCAAGGCGAACTGCAAGACATCGGCCCGGGCCTGGGTGGAGGCGAGACAGGCCGCCACAACCAGGGCGATGGCTCTGCCAAATCTGAAAACCGACCCGAACATCGCGCCTCGCCCCCGATCGCGGCTTAGTGGTTGAGCGTGATGTTCACGACCGTCGAGGTCTGGAACAGCGCATTGCTACCGGTGTTCTGGATGACCGTGGTCAGCCCCTCGTTCCCGGAAATCGAGTTGCTGTTCGATATCGCGCCGGTGGTGCCGGATGCCGAATTGCCGAAGGACGTTGCCTTCAGCTTGCTCATCGGAATGTCGCGCCCGTGAGATGCGGCAAGGGCGGAGGCGGAAACCGGCGTGCCGAACGGATTGCCGCCACCGGCTGCATATCCGGCAACCGGGACCGCGATGATTGACAGCGCGAGGATGTAGGTGGCTGGGATCTTTTTTGGCATGAAGGCCGCTCCTCAGGAGAATGCGTGCACATCGCGAGGATGTGCACGCCAGGCTCACACGCGGCGTTAGCGGACCGCAGCCACGGAAACCGAGTTCTGGATCAGGCTGTTGGCGCCCGTATTCTGCGAGGCCTGCAGCACGCCCTGCGCACCGTTGAACGAGCTGTCCATGCTCACCTTGGCCGAACCGTTGGCGAGGTTCGCGGTATTGCAGTAGACGCCGCCATTCGTGTTGGCGTTGGCGACAGCGCCGGCGAGGGCGTCGGAGCTCGCCGCAACCAGCTTGACCGTTCCGATCGCGGCCGAATTCTGCATCAGGCTGTTCGCGCCGGAGTTCTGGTTCACGTTGACCACGCCGTTCACACGGTCGAAGGACTTGGTGATGGTCGAGGAGGCATTGGCGCTGTGCTCACGGGCGTAGTTGCCGGCGACGGCACCCTGATTGTCCGCATCGGCGAGCGAACCGGCGAGGGTCAAGGCGGTGCCGCTTACCGGGTTGACCGCCGCAACGGCCGCCGAGTTCTGCAGCAGGCTGTTGTTGCCGGCGTTCTGGTTCAGCTGGGCGACACCATTGAAGCCCTCGTAGGAGTTGCCGACCGTGGCGGTCTGGGTCACGCTGCCATCGTCACGGTCCCAGGAGCTGCGCGGGCCGATCTCATCCTCGTTGCCCATCACGCCGCCATAATTGCCCGCACCGGCAACCGCGAGACCGAGGCCGACCGTGTAGCTCTTGCCCTTCGGGTTGTGGACATAGGCGAGCGCCAGGGAGTTCTGCAGCTGGCTGTTGGCGCCGGCATTCTGCGCCTGGTTCGAAACGCCCTTGGCGCCCGAATTGTAGGAATTGGTCAGGCTGGCGCTGTTGGTCTGGCGGCCCATGTTCGCTTCGTTGCCGGCGACAGTGCCGCTATTGGCCGCAGAGGCCCAGGCAACGAACGCGTCGAAAGTGATCGGCGCCGGCGAATGGTTGTTGTGCTTACCCTGATGCGACCCACCGTCATCGCCGTTACGGGCGAAAGCAATAACCGGAGTCACCGCGAGGATGGAAAGGGCCGCGCCCATCAGAAGAACTTTACGCATGACAATAAATCTCCACTTCCCTAAGGGTTGGCTGCGCCATTTCCTTTGACGAAGCCCTTGTTTCATTCATTACAGACTGATGTTTTTCAAATCTGTCTGTGCATCTTGTTAAGCAATTGGCATGCCAACTGGATTTGGTTTTATTATATTGTTTGTTTTCAATGATTTTATGATTTCTGGAAGTATTAAAAATATCGAATACAATTATTTATGATTTCATGTGACGTATTGCGTTACGTTTTCGCCGTCTGCTCGGCGTAACATTCGCGATCCTCTTCGCGGCATTCGTTACGAATATCCTGGATCATCTGGTCGAGCTTGAACCGCTCGATCAGGCGATAGATCGTCATCCGCGAAATGCCGAGATTTTCCGCCGCTTCGGTCAGGTTGCCGCCGCACTGGCGGATCATGTCGACCAGCTCTCCGCGGCGCTCGGCGGCGGAGCGACGCCGCTCGGTCCGCGGCCGCCGCACCGTGTCGTTCGCCGGACGCGGCGCCGGCTGCACCGCCGGAGGTGAAGGCACCAGTTCCGGCACAAACCCGTCTTCGAGATCGCCCGCATCGATCGTGTCGTCGTCACAAACGACGACCGCCCGCTGAACCACCGCCATCAACTCGCGGATATTGCCCGGCCAGCCGTAGGACAGCAGGCGCCGCTGCGCCGCCTCGGTGAAATTCATCTCGCCCCGCCCCATCTCGCCGGCGAATTTGCGCAGGAAAAACAGGGCAAGGGTCAGAATGTCATGCCCACGTTCCCGCAGCGGCGGGCTGTGGATGGTCAGCACCTTGAGGCGGAAGAACAGATCGCTTCGGAACGTTCCGGCATCGATCAGGCTGGTGAAATCGACATTCGTTGCCGAAACGATCCGCACATCGACCGGAATCTGGTCGACGCCGCCAACCAGCTGGATGGTCTTTTCCTGCAGGACCCGCAGCAGGTATCCCTGCATGTCCGCCGGCAGATGACCGACCTCGTCCAGAAACAGCGTGCCGCCCTGCGCGGCCTCGATGATGCCTTTCTTGCGGGTCGCCGCGCCGGTGAACGCGCCTTTTTCATAGCCGAACAATTCCGAGGCGATCAGCGTCGGCGGAATGGCGGCGCAGTTGATCACACGAAACGGGCCCCGCGCACGCGGCGAACGATCGTGAATCGCATGGGCGATGAGTTCCTTGCCCGTTCCGGTTTCACCCGTGATCAGGACCGGCGCATCGCTCGCCGCATATTTGCGGATCAGGTTGAAGATCGTGCGGATTTGCGGGCTGTCACCGACGATGCACCGCTCCGAACCGGAGCGGAGTACCGCAGCAATCTTGGCCTCATCGACATCTCTTTGTGCATCGCTTCGGCCGACCACGCCGGAAGCGTATGAGCCGCGATAGGCGCTGACCGGAAGTCTCTCAGAGCATCCCGAACGTATCATTAAAAAGATTCTCCGGTCCCAAATTTTATGTTTATCACGCGGAAATCTTAATAATTAACCGTAACCCATTACGCAACACATTTTATACGTGTGTTACAAATCATGAAATAACTTTTAGTAGAATTTTCATGTATTTGTATATCGTTTATCGGAATATAACTTAAGGAAAATATTCCGGAAATCATACAATTCTTGGTTGTGTGACGTTGAGGTGACGCCGCAAGACTGTCGAAGGCGGCAATGCTGAGCACCGCGACAGATCGGACAAAATCATGAAAATTGTTTTAAATCAGTACTCTGTGAGAAAATTGGAATGGCACTAAAATTGCTTAATGAAAATTTAGAATAGCAATCTCAATTTTTATCCGAGCCTGCCACTGGCAGGACAAGACAAGGCGAGGCGAACAATGAAACAAAAAACAAGAATTATATTTGGAGTATCATCGGCTTTGATTTTCAGCGTGGCGGCGCGCGCTGGGAATCAGTCCATCGAGAGCTATATAAATCTTGCCGCTGCTCAGAATAATGCGCGCTCGATTCGGAATTTTTCGAATGATGGCGGCGTCAATATCGCCGGACAGTGGCATTTCATCGCCTCTGCCGTGTCGAACCGATCGTTCGACGAGAGCGCCGGGATTGGAACCAGCAGCCAGAATGCCGGCGCGAACAGCGTCCTGCAGAACTCCGTCTCGGTCGCATACATCTCCTCCTGCGGGCTCTGCATCGGCCCCGGGATTGGCAGACGCGGGGTGGTGATCGGCGCGGCCAGCAACATGGCGATTTCAGCCGGGAATCATGATTACCCCGGATACGGTCAGGCAAGCCCGGCATCCTCCGGCGGACAGCCCGGCAATAATGGCGGATCGGGGAGTAACGGCGGGACCAGCGGTGGGACCGGCGGCGGAACCGGATCGGGGACCAGCGGCGGGACCGGCGGCGGAACCGGATCGGGGACCAGCGGCGGCACCGGCGGCGGAACCGGATCGGGGACCAGCGGCGGCACCGGCGGCGGAACCGGATCGGGGACCAGCGGCGGGACCGGCGGCGGAACCGGATCGGGGACCAGCGGCGGGACCGGCGGCGGAACGGGAAGTGGTACGCCGGCCAGTTTCGGCCTGACCGCGCAGGGGAGCGATCCCTTCGCCACCGTCAACCAGTCGTTCAACAATGATGTCGGCATCTTCACCATCAACCAGAACGGTGGCGCCAACAGCACGGTCCAGACAGCGACAGCCGTGGCAGCGCTCGACACCGCGGGTTCGATCGGCGCGGCGGAGGCCGCGGCAAAGGCGCAGAATTCAGCGCGTTCGCGGCAAAACACCTCGTACAGCATCGACACCCCGACAACCTCGACCGTGCAGAGCAGCATGGATCATTCGACCGGCGTGCTTGGTCTCGCCCAGAATACCGGGTCGAACGCGGTCGTGCAGAACGCCGCTGCGGTCACGGCAATCAGCGCGCGGGTTGCCCCTGCCAGCGCACTGGCCCTGGCTGCGGCTTCATCGTTCAATCAGGCATCGCTCAGCGGAAACTATGCCTCTTCGATCGGGCAGACGAACGCGGTGTCGATGGGCCAGAGCTATAACGGGACGAGCGGTATTCTGATGGCTGCCCAGAATGCCGGAGCGAACTCGATCGTGCAGAACAGCGTGTCGGTCGCGTCGATCCGCCCGTAAGGGGCGCATGGCTAGAGCATCATCCGATCGGATTGAGTCATCTGATCGGATAAAGATGCTCTGGTTATCAACATCATAGGGCACTTTCCGGATCCGGCGGGGTCCGGAAAGCCGCCCTCAGTCATGGCCGGCACTCGCCCTGCCATGAAGCGCGGCGACTGAGCAGCGCCAGCACGGCAAACGCGCAGGCCAGAAGGGCTGCACCGAGGGCGGCGCCCGCGTAGATATCCCCGCGATCGGTCAGGGCGAAAACCTCGACCGGCGCCGTCACCCATTGCGGCGGATACAGCATGATCGACGCGCCCAGCTCTCCCATCGACAGGGCGAAGCCGAGCGAAAGCGCCGCCAGGATCTGCGGCAGAAGCAACGGCAGCGTTATCGTGATGAGAACCCGCGACCGCGTCGCGCCGAGCGACCCGGCGATCTCTTCAAGGTTTTGCGGCAGAAGCTCAAGGCCCGCACCGATCGTTGCATAGGCATAGGCCATGACCAGGACGACATGGGCGAGGATGACCAGAATCGCCGTTCCGTTCAGCAGAATCGGCTTGCGGCTGAAGGCGATCAGCAGGGCGAGGCCGATCGTCGACGAGGGCAGCGCGACCGGCAGGAAATAGAGCGTGTCGAGCGCGCGGCGGAGGGAACGCGGCAGGCCGCGCGCCGCCAGCGCCCCGCCACCCCCGAGCAGCAGCGCGCCGGCCGAGGCCAGCAACCCGGTTGCAACACTGTGCAGCAGGGCGGCGCCCTGATCTCCCGACGCCAATGCACGCATATGATGAAGTGTCAGGCGCGAAGGCAGCACTCCATTCCATTGCGCGGTGAAAGCGGCCAGCAACAGCAGAAGCAGGGGCAGGCCGAACACACCCCCGAACAGCGCCGCCACGGCAAGGCGGGCCCACCGCTTCGTCGTCGGCAGGAACACCAGCTGGCTCATGAGGCCAGCCACGCGCCGAGCCGGGTAATGCCGAGGCGGTAGAGCGCAAAGACGGCAAGCGAGAGACCAGCGTCGCAGACCGCGATGATGCTCGCCCCCGCATAGTTGAATTGCTGCACCGCATCGCCATAGATCAGCATCGGCAGGGTGATGACATTCTTTGCCCCCATCACCAGCATGATGCCGAATTCATTCAACGTCAGCAGCAGGCAGAGTCCGCCACCCGCCAGCAGGGACGGAAGCAGTGCCGGGACAACGACGCGACGGACCACGCCGATCGGCCCCTCGCCGAGACCGCTCGCCATTTCGAGCAGCGCGGGATCGAGCGACTGGAACCCGGCGAGCAGCGGACGCAGCACGAAAGGCGTATAGAACGTCACCTCCGCCAGGACGACACCCCAGAACCCGTAGAGAAAACTCGCCGACTGACGTGAACCGTCGAGCAGCGGCGCAAGCAGCGCCGTCATCAGGCCGGCGTTTCCGTAGAGAAACGTGAGGGAAAGCGCGATCAGAAACGAGGGAAAGGAAAGATAGGCGTCCACCAGCCGGCCAAGGGACGCCGCACCGCGGAACGGCGCCAGGTTGAGAAGCAATGCCAGGACAAACCCCAGCAGAAGACACAAGATCGTCGCGGTCAGGGCGATCTGCAGCGTGTGGCCGAGTGCGCTTGCAAAGACCCGGGAGCTGATGACCTGCAGTGCCGGCGCGAGGCTCCAGCCCTTTGCCCCGCGGAAGGCGGCGGTGATCATCAACCCAAGCGGATAGAGCAACAGAAGGAAAACCGCCGCGAGGAGCGGCACCAGTGTGATGGCGCGCCGCCATCGCCGGCCGGCGCCTGGCCCGGTGCCGTTCATGCCTCCGCAACCAGGCAGGCGCGGCCGGGATCGAAGCCGAGCGTCACCATGGCCCCGACCGCCGGAGCGCCCTGCCCTGCCGGCAGATCGATCCTGAGCGGGTGCGCTCCCGCCACGGCCTGGACGCGCTGCACCGGCCCCATCCACTGCACGCCGGTGATCCGCGCTGCAATCCGGTTCGGGCCGGTTGCGCCGATTTCGATCGCATGCGGGCGCAGACAGAGCAGCGGACGCGGAGCCGGGCTTCCCGATGCGGTCCTGACCGTCAGGTGCTGTCCGTCGAAATTCACCACCGCGAGATCGCGATGGCAGGCTTCGAGACGGACCGGGAGCAGATTTGCCTGGCCGAAAAATTCCGCGGCGTATCGATGTTCGGGCGTTTCGTAGAGGCTGCGCGGAGTCCCGCACGCGGCAATCCGGCCCTCGCGCATCAGCACGATCCGGTCGCCAAGCGCAATGGCCTCGCCCTGATCGTGCGTGACATAAACGATGGCCAGTGCCGGCAGTCTGGCATGAAGGCTGCGAAGTTCATCCAGCAGCCCGGCACGCAAGGGCGCATCGAGGGCGGAGAGCGGTTCGTCGAACAGCAGGACCGGCGGGCGAATCGCCAGCGCCCGGGCAATCGCGACGCGCTGCTGCTGACCGCCGGAAAGTTCGCGCGGATAACGGCCGGCAAAACCGGCCATGCCGACGAGATCGAGACAGGCGGCAACACGCTCGGCAATCTCCGGCTTCGGCAGGCGACGCGCGTTGAGACCGAAGCCGACATTGGCGGCCACCGTCAGATGCGGAAACAGCGCGTAATTCTGCACGACCATGCCAAGCCCGCGGGCATGGGGCGGCAGCGCGGTGACATCGCGCCCGGCCAGCATGATCCGCCCCGAAGTCGGCGGCACGAAGCCGGCAATCGCGCGGAGGATGGTGGATTTGCCCGACCCGGACGGGCCGAGCAGCACCTTGACTTCGCCCGGCGCCACAGACAGCGAAACGCGATCGAGCGCCACCGCCCCTCGATACCGCACCGTCACGGTATCGAGGGCGATGGACGCCGTCAGCGAAGTGTCGGGATCAGCGTCGCGCAATGCCTGGTCCCATCTGGCCCGTCACGCCGCGCGCGGCCGGCACCGGTCTCAACTGCCGGTGACGCGATGCCAACGGGCGATGTTGGCATCGAGCCCGCCCAGAACCCCGGTCCAGTCCGGCGACCAGACATCGACACCGTGCATGATCCCGGCCAGCGCCTCGGCCGTCTTGCCACGCGCCGGAACATCGCTCCGCACCGGAAAGCCGCGGGCGACATCATAGACGGAGTCCTGCGCCTCGCGACCCAGCAGGAAGTCGATCAGCCTCGCCGCCGCGGCGGCGTGCGGCGCATTCTTCACAAGGGCGATATCGTAGGGGATCGGCATGGTGATGCGGCGGCCGCCATGCGCCGGGAAGAAGATGCCGAGATGCGGGTATTGCCGCATCTGGGCGAAATTCATCTGCACATCGCCATTCGCCACGAGGATTTCGCCCTTGTCGACGAGCCCGGCAAGGCGCCCGGTCGAGGCCGACGGTCCCAGATTGTTGGCCTGGAGCTTGCGCAGATAGGCAAACCCCTGATCCGCGCCGCCCATCGCCTGGATGATCTCAAGCATCACCGCGGTGCCGTCACCGGCCTGGCCGGGGGTTGAATACTGCAGCCGGTTTTTCAGGCCCGGCGCGAGCAGCGCGGCGTAGGTCGCCGGCGGCGCCTTCAGTTCTGCCGTATTGTAGATCCAGCAGGCATAGTTGTTGACCAGCGGGAACCAGAGATCGCGGGCGCTGCGGGTGGAAGCCGGAATGACGCCGAGAGACGATGGCTTCATCGGCGCCAGCACACCGAGAGATGCCGCCTTCTGCATGAAGGGCGGCAGGGTCACCAGCACATCCGCCTGCGGATTGGACCGTTCGGCGAGCACACGGTTGACCACCACGCCCGAGCCCGCCTCGACATACCGCACCGCGATGCCGGTTTTTTTGGTGAAGGCGGCAAAGACGGTGTCAAACCAGTTGGGTTTGCCATCCTTCAGGCCATCGGCCGAATACACGGTGACGACGCCGCTGGCGCGGGCGGCGCGCGTGGCCGCCACGCTCGCCACAGCGGCGGAGCCGGCCAGCGCGGTGCGGCGCGAAACGCCGGTTCGGATCGGGGTCGGGATTGGCATCTTGAACTCCGCTTTTGCGTGTTTGCGGGTTCATAACAGGCATCACGCCAGGGGGGCCGATCAAGCGCGTCCGTGTTATCGTTTCGTGATACCCGCAAAAGGCTAGGCACCGAGACGAACGGGTTGGCATTGGCCATGCCATGCGTGGTAGAGGCGCTGCCGATGGCAGAAGCTGAAATCATGCGGCGCGGGGCGTCAGAGGGCGGGCGGCCCGACCTTCTGTTCGATGTCACCCGGCTTGCCGGCCGGCTGCTCGAAGGCAAGCGGCCGACGGGGATAGACCGGGTTAGCCTTGCCTATCTGCGCCATTTCGGGACCGGGGCGATGGCGCTGGTGAGGCACCGGGGGCGCTGGGTGCAGATTCGCGAACAGGCGGCGATGCGCCTTTTCGGCGCCCTGCTCGGCGAGCCGGGAGCGGCGGCGCGAGTGGTACGCACGCTCGTCGCGCAGCACTTTCTCGCGCCGCGCCGGATCAGGCCGGGTTCGATGCTGTTCAATACCGGCCATAGCGGGCTGGACGAGGTTTCCTATGGCGCCATGGTCCAGCGCTTCGGGCTGCGGCCGGTCTATTTCCTGCACGACCTGATCCCGATCACCCATCCCGAATATTGCCGGCCTGGCGAGACCGCGCGCCATGAAATGCGGCTTGCAACCATGATCGAGACCGGGGCGGGGCTGGCGGTGAACTCCGAGGTCACGGCGCGCGATCTTGCACGTTACGCGGAGGGGCGGAACCTGCGGATGCCACCGCTCGTGGTCGCCCCGCTGGGCACCGAACCGCTGAAACTGCCGGCGGCAGCGCCGCAGGAGACCGCTCCCTATTTCGTGATGCTGGGCACGATCGAGCCACGCAAGAATCACCTCGCGATGCTGCATCTGTGGCGCCGGATGCTGGAGACGACCCGCGCGGAGACGGTTCCCTCGCTCGTGATCATCGGTCAGCGCGGATGGGAGTGCGAGCAGGTGATCGACCTGCTAGAGCGCTGCGTCGTGCTGCGCGGCAAGGTCCGCGAGCTGAACGGCTGCGATGATGACACGCTGGCCACTTGGCTTGCCGGGGCGCGGGCATTGCTGTTTCCCTCCTTCGTCGAGGGGTTCGGCATGCCGCTGGCCGAAGCCCTCGCCCTCGGCGTTCCGGCGATTGCCAGCGACCTTCCGGTGTTCCGCGAAGTGGCCGGTGATATTCCGGACTATCTCGACCCGCTGGATGGTCCGGCCTGGCAACGCCTGATCCTCGATTACGCGATGCCAGACAGCGCGGCGCGCGGCGCGCAGATGACGCGGCTGCGACATTATGCCGCGCCGGACTGGGCCGGTCATTTCCGCATCGTCGGCGATTTCCTTGACCGGCTCGGCACGGGACAACCGGCATGAACCCGCCGCCCGCGCTTCTGTCTGACTGGCCGGACATCGTTACCGTTCATGGCTTCCCGCGATGGAAGTGGCGCTATGTGCGCCGCTGCCTGCCTGGCCGCAGGCTGAAATTCGTCGGCGCCGATGCCGGGGCGCCCGAGGCGGGCGGCCTGCTGCTCTGGGGCATGGCGCCGGTGCCGGCGGGGACGAGGGCGAATCTGCCGGTCGCGCGCATGGAGGATGGGTTTCTCCGATCGGTGGGCCTTGGCGCCGAACTGACCCGGCCGCTCTCCTGGGTCATCGACCGGCGCGGCCTCTATTACGATTCGTCCCGGCCATCGGATCTCGAGGAGCTGCTCGAAGGCTGGGCCATGCCGGAAGCGTTGCGGGAGCGGGCCGCGGCGCTGCGACAGGGCGTGCTGCGGGCGGGGCTTACGAAATACAATCTCGCGGGCCCGCAATGGCAGCGGCCGGCGGGGACGCGGGAGGTGGTTCTGGTGCCCGGGCAGGTGGAAAGCGATGCGTCGCTGGCGTTCGGCGCGCCGGGACTGCGATCGAATATCGGGCTTTTGCAGGCCGTGCGGGCCGCGAAACCGGACGCCTATCTGGTCTACAAGCCGCACCCGGACGTGGTGGCACGGCTGCGCCGCGCGGGGATCGCGGAATCCCGCGCCGCGGAAATCGCCGACGAGGTGATGACCGACACCCCGATGCAGAACGTGCTCGAATCGGTGGATGAGGTTCATGTGATGACCTCCCTCGCCGGCTTCGAAGCCCTGTTGCGCGGCCTGAAGGTGGTTTGTCATGGCCAGCCCTTCTACGCCGGCTGGGGGCTGACGGAAGACAAGCTGCCGATCCCGCGCCGGACGCGCCGGCTCAGCCTCGACGAGCTCGTGGCCGGCGCGCTGATCCTCTACCCCGTCTATATCGGCGCCACGTCACCGATCGAACCCGAGGATGCGCTGGCCGAACTCGCATCCTGGAAGTCGCGCGAGGCCGGCACAAAACGCCCATTTCAGGAACTCTATCGCGCCCTGCTGCGCCTCTTTATCGGGGTGCGCTGAGTCGATTCCGACAAGGCAGATTCTGGCCACCGGGCAGCGAATTTGCCCCTTTATTGCGCCGGACAAACGTGACAAAGGATTACATGGCAGTAGTACTTAAGGTGGGATGGGCGTGGCGAACCGGCGGTTGCGGGCGGAAATTTACCAGCGGATCGCGGATGTTCCCGGACAAATCTGGGACGACCTCATCACCGGCTCACATGAAACCTTAAGCCGCACGTTCTGGAGCGTTCTGGAAGCCTCGGGCCTTAACGATTTCGAGTATCGCTATGTGCTGTTCTTCGATGAGCAGGGACAGGCGGCGGGGCTGAGCAGCTTCTACAACGTGACCACCGACATCGCGATTTTCGCGACCGGGGTGCTTCGGACGCTGCTCAACGGGATGCGACGGGTTTTTCCCAATTTCCTCAAGCTGCGCATGCTCGAATGCGGCACGCCGATCACCATCACCAGCCCCCCTTTCGTGCGTCGCGACGATATCGAAGATGCCGATATCGTCGCCGCCCTGCATGAGGTGTTGATGCGCGTGGCCCGGCAGGAGGGCCAGCTCTTCATCGTGGCGCGCGATTTCGAGCCGGAAAGCTTCGCTCTTGAAACCGAGTTCCGCCGGCATGGCTATCACTGGATTGGCAGCCTTCCGAATACCTATATCGAGAATGTCTGGAAAAACCCCGACGACTATCTCGGCGCGATGCGGAGCTATTTCCGCAGCAAGCTGAAAAAGCATCTTCGCCGCAATGTCGAAGCGGGCGTGACACATCGTCTGGTCGAGGATTTCGACGAGCTTGCGACCATACTTCACCAACAATGGATGCTCGTTCACGAAAACGCGAAGGAATTCCAGCGCGAGGTGCTCACGCCGGAATTCTATCGCCATTACGCGCGCATGATGGGCTCTCGCTCAAAGGCGCTGCTGTTCTACCGGCACGGCGAGCTGGCAGGGCACGCTCTGCTGATGGTCGACGGCGACATGCTCCGGTGGCTGTATGTCGGCCGCGACGTTGCCGCAAACGATAATCTCTATCTTTATATCGCGCAGAAAGTCGTCGAGACCGCGATCCAGCTCGGCGTACGGCGCCTCGAAATGGGGCTGACCACCTACCCGATCAAACAGGATCTCGGCGCGGTGGTGACGCCGATCCGGGTTGCGGTCCGGGCGCGATGGGGGCTCATCAACCCATTCGTCGGCCTCGGCTACAACCTGTTGAACGAGGTCCCCGCGCCCGCGCCACGGGACATTTTCAAGGCCGCCGGGAGCAAGGCGGCATGAGCCTCGCCGAACCCGTTCTGGTCACCGGCGCCACCGGCTTCATCGGTGGCCATCTCGCCGCCCGCCTGCGCGGCATGGGCATGCGACCCCGGCTGCTTGTGCGCGACGCATCCCGATTGCCGGCGGATCTGCGCGAGACGGCGGATATCGTCATTGGCGATATGGCTGCCGCCGACCAGCTCAGAGACGCCGTGCGCGGTGCGGGGACGATCTTTCATTGCGCCGCCAACGTGAACACCTGGGATCGCTGGCCGGCCTATGCGGCGGTAAACATTTCCGGCATCGGCAACCTGCTCGACGCCATCGCCGCCGAACGGGCCAAACCGGCACGGCTTGTACACCTGTCGTCGGTGGATGTGTACGGATTCCCACATGCGGCCGCAACCGAGGCGGCCCCCGCGAACGGTGGCGCCTTCGGCTATGGCAGGAGCAAGGCCGCAGGTGAGGCCGTGCTGCGCGAGACGGCGGCAAGGCTGGGACTCCCTGTGGCGATCCTGCGCCCGACAAACGTGATCGGGCCAGGCAGCCAGTTCATCCGCCGGATCGGTGACGAACTTCGGCGCGGGCTGATGCTGACCATCGATGGCGGCAAGGCTGATTGCGGCTTTCTTTATGTCCAGAACCTGATCGACTGCATGATCTGGGCGGCGACGGCGCCTGCCGCGATCGGCCGGTGCTTCAATGTCCGCGACCCGGTATCGATCAGCTGGGGCCGCTTCGTCGGCGATCTTCGCGCGGGAATCGAAGGGCGCGGGATCGTCATCGATCTGCCGTTCCGCTTGGCCGATGCCGCCGCCATGCTCGCCGAGTTGCCGTGGCGCGCCCGCCTGCTGCGCGGCGAACCCCTGCTCCATCGCCTGCTGGTGCGGATTTTCGGCCGCACCTGCGGGCACGATATCTCGGCGCTGCGGGATGCCGGCGCCCCCCTCGGAGAGGTCGGCTACGAAGACGCGATGCGGCGCTCGGTCAGCTGGTATGGGGAGATCGCAGCATGACGAAGGCCGGCCGCCACGTCGTTTTCCTCCAGGGCATGCCTTGCGCCTTCTTCAAGGACGTTGCCGCGCGGCTGCGCGAAGCGGGGCTGCGCACCACGCGGATCAATCTCTGCACCGGCGATGCGCTGTTCTGGCGTGGCCCCTCTGCGGTGAATTACCGGGGAACCTACAAGGGCTGGCCGGACTTCATCACCCGCTTCTTCGAGCGCGAGGGAGTCACCGATCTCGTGCTGCTCGGTGAACAGCGTTACTATCATCGGGAAGCCGTCGCGGCGGCGAAGGCGCTGGGTATCGCGGTCACCGTCACCGATTTCGGCTATCTCCGGCCGGACTGGATCACCTTCGAACGCGACGGCATGAGCGGTGCGTCGCGCTTTCCACGCGACCCCGCCGCGATCCGGGGCTTGGCGAAGGGACTGCCGGAGCCGGACTGGTCGGCGCAGTACGCAGATAGTGGCGCCCGCATGGCCTGCGGCGATCTGATCCACAATTTCGCCAATGTGCTGCTGGGATGGCTCTACCCGTTCTACCGGCGCAGCGATCGCCGCCCGCATACGCTTCTCTACACCGCGGCCTGCGCGGTGCGGCTCTATGCCAACAGGCGGCTACGCGAGGGGGCGGAGCTATTCGTGCGCGACATTTCGACTTCCGGAGCGCGGTATTACGTCTTTCCGCTGCAACTGAATTTCGATTTCCAGATCGTCGCCTATTCGGATTTCGACGGTGTCGGCGATGCGATCCGCATGGTGCTGACGTCTTTCGCCCGCCATGCGCCGGAAGATACCCAGCTGGTTCTCAAGGAACACCCGTGGGATCCGGCCCTGGTGCAATGGCAGAGAGTGATGAACGAGATTGCCGGTGCGCTCGGCATCGCCGGGCGCGTGCATTACTTGCGGGGGGGGAGTCTGGATGACCTCATCCGCGGCGCCAGCGGTGTGGTTACCGTCAACAGCACGACGGGCCTCCGCGCGCTGCAACTTGGCCGCCCCCTCAAGGTGCTGGGGCAGGCCGTCTTCGACGTTCCCGGGATGAGCTTCCAGGGCACGCTCGATGCGTTCTGGACCGAAGGCGCGGCTCCGGATGCCGGGCTGGTGCGCGACTTTCTGCTCGCATTGTCTCACACGGTGCAAATTCGTGGAACATTTTTTGGAAAAGCCGGCCTGGCCGCAGCAGTCGACAACGCGGCATGGCGGCTTGCGAACAACCGCGTCGGCGAGCGGGAAATCGAGGGACGGAAACTACCGCAACACGAACGCAATCCGCTGATGGTGCCGCAACCCGACGCGATTTAAATTATGTGCATCCGATCCGTTAGGAGCGGATATGTTGCGCTATGCTATTGATGCTCTGGACCAAATATACCCGTTTGACCACCGCCTCTCCCAAAAGCCTCCGGCAGACATCCGTCGGAGCGCTATTTTATGATGCCCGCGCTCTGCAGGGTCTGGAACGGATAAACAATCGAACTGACGACGTTGAGCACCTTCTGCAGATCGGTCACCGGCGCGTTGCTCACATAAATCAGATCGTTGTTGTGCACCGGGAAGGTTTCGGCAGCGAAGAACGTCGCCGGATCGCGCAGATCGAACTGGAAAATAACCGGCACCTTTCCACGAACCAACATTTTTGGCGGTGTCGGCCATTTGAGTGCATCGGGCTTGGCGAACCGGAACAGGAACACCCCTGCCGGGTTCGAGCGATTATCATTAAGGCCGCCAGACCTGGCGATCGCCTGGGCGAGCGAGATTCCGCTCGCCTCGAAACTGACTTCGGCGTTCCGGCCGGTCGCCCCGAGAATGGTGAAACTGAGAGGCTCGTATAACGCGGTAACCACATCGCCGCCGCGCAGCGGGACATTTTCAGTCGGGTCCTTGAGGATGGTCTCAAGCGGCAATACGGCGACTTTACCATCCCGGGAAAGCTGGATCGATGTCTTGCTCACCGGCCTCGACACCCCGCCTGCCAGGGCCAGGGCCCGCAACAAACGGACTCCGCCGGGGGTGACAGGCACTTCCATGCTGCGCCGGACATCGCCCACAACGGTAATGTCCTGCGTATTGTTGGAAGCGAGACGCACGATCACCTGCGGCTCGTTGGCCTTGCCCGCCAGCCGCGCAGCGATCCGGGACTCGATCTGTGCGACGGACAGACCGGCGACATGGATCGTCCCCGCGAAGGGAACCCGGATGTTGCCCGCATTGTCCACCGTCTGCGGCGGCAGCGATACGGTTCCGGTGCCTCCGCCGGACAGTCCCATCGCCGTGGTGGTCTGCGAGGTGAACAGCACAGCCGGCGGCGCTTCCCAGATATAAATCGCCAGAACATCTCCGGCGGCGACCTCGTGATCGGCGTGAACGGGGCCGGAAAACGAAGCAGAGAACCGCGCCTGCCTCGCATCCTGCCGCAACGCGGCGGCGATGCCGTAATTTACCCTGACCAGTTCGATACCATGCAACGATGCGGTCTTCGGCGCCGATTCAACAGCCCCCGTGCGAGGGCCGGCACTTGGCAGATATCGCGAACAACCCGCAAGCCCAAGGCTTGCCCCGACCCCGAGCGCGAGGGAGAGGGCGCGAAAAGAGGAGCCGATCATAGGACGGTCATTCCCGGGCAAGGGCCTCGCAGGATTTGGCAATACCATCTCTTCGGTTTCGGCAAGACGACATGATCCCTTCCAACCACCACGCTGGCGAACATGCCCCCGGTTCTAACTGAACCTCATCCACGCGCAAGAGCGGTCGCCGCGATGATCGAAATGTGTTAATCATGTTACCGGGCCTCTATCGGAACGGCTGCGATGACCGGGTATCCTTTGATGAGGAGGCATTTGGGTCCAGGTCCACCGGGAATGTTGGTTGGCGCAACGAAACCGATCTGCGATCGCGCAGGTGGTTTGTTTCTGGCAGTCCTCTTGCCGTCTTGGTCCGACGACAGGATATAGAGTATGTATGTTGAAGATTTTGTTGTAGGAACAGAAAATACGTCAAACGAAAGAGTATTCTCTTTTTTCAACACTGTCATGGGCGTTTCATCATTGAGTTCAAGAATTCGTGAATGCCGGCCATAGTTTCTGATGTATCCTCGGTTGCGATCGTCGGCATGTCGCTTCGCCTTCCCGGCGGAATTTGTGGCGCCGACGATCTCTGGCGCGCCTTGTGCGAGGCACGCGATCTCGTAACCGAGATCGGTGACGATCGGTGGCCTGTCGGGCTGCTGATGCATCCGCGTCGCAACGAGCCGGGACGGAGCATCACATTTAACGCAGGTGTCATCGAGCGGGTCGGTGCGTTCGATGCCCAGTTTTTTGGCATTTCGCCGCGCGAAGCGGAACTGATGGACCCCCAGCAGCGATTGCTGCTTGAA
The DNA here is from genome assembly GCF_907164655.1 of Acidocella sp. C78. Taxonomy (NCBI): domain Bacteria; kingdom Pseudomonadati; phylum Pseudomonadota; class Alphaproteobacteria; order Acetobacterales; family Acidocellaceae; genus Acidocella; species Acidocella sp. C78. Next base: position 143,382 of record NZ_CAJQZK010000002.1, on the reverse strand, counting down.
CTGGCCTGGGAGGCCTTCGAGGATGCCGGGATTCCGCCGTCGCGCATGGCGGGAACTGACTGCGCGGTCTATCTCGGAATTTCCGGACTCGATCATGGCGTTCGACTGGTTGACGACCTGGCGACGCTGACAGCCCACACCATGACCGGCAACACGATGAGCGTTGCCGCAAACCGTATCTCCTACGTGCTTGACCTGCGGGGACCGAGCATCGCGGTCGACACCGCATGCTCCTCATCGCTGGTCGCGCTGCATCAGGCATGCCTTGCGCTGAAAACCGGTGAGGCCAGCGCCGCACTCGTCGGCGGCGTCAATCTTCTGCTCCACCCTTATCCTTTCATCGGCTTCACCAAGGCCTCGATGCTTTCGGCCGGGGGCCGCTGCCGGTCGTTCGCCGAGGGGGGCGACGGCTATGTCCGCGCCGAGGGCGGCGGCATGTTCATGCTCAAGCCGCTCGCCCAGGCACAGCGGGATGGCGACCGTGTTCTCGGCATCATCCGCGCGACGGGCGTGAATACGGATGGCGCCCGCAAGACCGGCCTGACCATCCCGAGCGGCGCCGCCCAGGAAGAACTGATGCGGCGGGTTCTGACCGAAAGCGGCCTTGCCCCCGACCAAATCAATTATCTCGAAGCACACGGCACCGGCACCAAGGTTGGCGACCCGATCGAGGCTGGCGCGGTCGGCAGGGTTTACGGGCAGACGCGAACCGGCCCCCTGCCCATCGGCTCGGTCAAGAGCAATCTTGGCCATATGGAGGCGGCCGCCGGCATTGCCGGTCTTGCCAAGGCGCTTCTGGTGGCCCGGCACGGCGCCGTTCCGCCCACCTTGCACGCGGCGATACTGAACCGCGCCATCGACTTCGAGGGGCTTGGGCTCGACGTTGTGCGTCAGCAGCAGGCTCTCCCGACGGCGGGCCTGCGGCGGGTCGCGGTCAATTCCTTCGGCTTCGGCGGGGTGAATGGCCACGCGATCATTGAAGCGGGCGGGGATGCGCACGGCGACGCTCCCGAGCCGGCAGCCGGGCTGCCCCGGCCGCTCGTCCTTTCGGCACAGGATCCGGCGGCTTTGCGGGCCTTGGCCGGACGATACGCCGAACTGCTCGGCACGGCGCCGAATCGCGGCAGGATCGCCCATGCCGCCTGGACCCGGCGCGACTGGCTGCGCGAACGGCTGGCCATCGTCGATGTCGAGGACGAGGACCAGCGCGCCGCCCTGCTCGCCTTTGCATCCGGCGCAAACGCCCCCGGCGTGGTGCGCGGCGCGGCGCTCCCCCGCCCGGCGAGAACCGCCTTCATCTATTCCGGCAACGGCGCGCAATGGACCGGAATGGGCCGCAGCCTGTTGCGAAACTGGCCGGCATTCGCACGCGACGTCGCTGAAATCGGGCGGATGATCGGACGGCAGGGGGGGCCTGACATCCTCGCGGCCCTCGCCGCGGACGACACGTCCGTGCTTGAGGATACAGCGATTGCCCAGCCCGCGCTGTTTGCCCTTCAGGTCGCGACCACGAAGCGGCTGCGCGAACTCGGCATCGCGGCGGAAGCGGCCATGGGACACAGCGTCGGCGAGATCGCCGCGGCATGGGCCTCCGGCGCGCTGGATATCGAGGCAGCCTGCCGCGTGATCGTCGCGCGCAGCCAGGCCCGACTTGAACAGCGACCTGAAAATAGTCCAATGAAAACAGCCATGTATTGTGGGCGCGTGGTTTCTTAGCACCACACCCTGCGGCTTTCGGGAGGATTTGGATCAGGAAGCGGATGCGTCTCGCACGTTGGCTGGCAGGGCGACGCCGGCGGCCTTGAAGATCGGCCCGATCGAGTTGGTTGCTGGGGTGCGCAGGACGATCTGCTGCCCGCGCTTGCTGATGGTGACCTCCTGGAGGCGGTCGAGATCACGCAGGAGATCGGCCCATTCGACGCGCTTGCCGGCCCGGCGGAGTTTTTCGTCGAGCGCCTGGTGCAGGATCAGCGCGAGGAACGAGCAGAAGACGTGGCCGCGGATGGCGGCGTCGGAGGAATGGTAGATTGGCCGGGTGCGCATTGTCGCCTTCGCGACACGGAACAGCCGTTCGACATTCTGCAGGTCCCGGTAGCGGATCACCGCCTGCAGCGGTGAAATCCGGGCGTTGGAGCGCAGCACGAAGACGCCGTCGAAGCGGGCTTCCTCGGCGAGCTTGCCGGCGTCGATCTCGAACAGCTTGTGCTTGCGGCCGGGCTTTGCGTCACTGACCGGGCGCAGGAAGCGGCGATAGGCGGAGTTGCCGATCAGCGCCTTATCGCCGCGCGTCAGCTGACGATCGAGGGCGGCGACCACCTTGCGCCTGGTCTCGGCCTCTTCGATGGCCACCGCCTCGTTGCGGCAGACGATATAGCGCTTGCCCGCGACCTTGACCTCCTTGATGAAGAGCTGGGTCTCGTCGCCACCGGCGCGCTCGAGGCAGAGCGGGGTGTAGGGGCGCTCATCGGCCAGCACCACCTCGCGGACGATGCGGTCGGTGCGTTCCCTTGCGCCGAGCACGTATTCCAGCCCGCGCTCCTCCAGCGCGGCGATCGTCGCGGCACTGATCATGCCGCGATCGGCGACGACGCAGACCCGGCCGATGCCGAAGCGCGACCGCAGGCGGTCGATCACCGGCACCAGCACCGAGACATCGGCGGTGTTTCCTGGCCACATCTCGGTGCAGATTGGCCTTCCGTCCTGATCGATCACCACGCCGAGGATCATCTGCGCGAGCTGTGGGCGGTAATCCTTGGAGTGGCCCCGCGCGCCCAGCGTCTCGCCGCCGGCACCTTCGAAATACAGCGAGGTGGTGTCCATGAACACGACCGAGAGGTCGGTGAACAGATCATGCCGTCGGGCGAAGAGACGCTCTTCCACCAGATCCTTCACCGTCCGTGGCGCAAAGGGCGTGGCATCCCCCTGTTCCTCGTCCGGCAGCTCTTCGCCGAGCCAGGCCATGGCGCGGTAGAGGTGATGCAGGCCGAGCTCCTCGGTGCCGGGAATGTCGTAATCCTCGAGCCATTTGTCGCAGGCGCGATCCGAGCCCGAGACCATGATCCGGTGGAGCACGGTGGCGAACACCGCGCGCTCGACCGGGAACTCGAACTGCCGCCCGGCCAGCAGCTCCTCGAACACAGCAGCGATCCCGCTCTCCTGCCACAGTCGGCCGAACAACAGCGGCGCGCCGATCCGCTTGCAGCTCAGCCCGTCCGGATTGCCTGCCGCCAGCTGGGCCAGGACCGAGGCACGGTCGGCATAGCGCGCGATCGAGGCGGCGAGGCGGTCGAGACCTCCATCGGCCAGGACGACTTCCTTCCGGCCCAGGTTCTTGATGATGCGCTGCTTGCTGCGCCCGTCCTCACGGACGCTCTCGACCAGATAAAGGTAGCTGTAGCCGTTGATTCGCTTCTCGCGCACGAACATGCCGAATTGGCAGCCGAAAACCAATCATAAATCAAGTTAAAAGAAGCAATTTACGCAATTATTTAGCACCACGTTTTTGCAAAATCCCGACGTGCCTACGAAAATCTCGAGTGAAATCAAAGATCTCAACTTACGATACCGTATCGTTCCGGGTTTGACTGTTTAAGTCGGGCAAGAATGGAGATACTAGAGGTAAGGTTTTCGCGATTGAGCCTAATCCAGATGTTTTTAAAGTGTTAGAAATTAACGCAGCGCTAAATTCTCATATATGCGATATTATTCCTCTTCGTATAGCGATATCCGACGCGGATTGCGAGATTGTTATAAATGATCACGGAAATGCGAATTGTAATGGAGGAATCATTTCGGACACATTTTCAAATGAATTGCAGGAAAGACTGAAATCAATAACAGGATATTCCTTTAAAGCACATGGCTATACACTTGAATCTTTTGTCAAGAAATTCCTTACGGAAGATGAAGCAGAGTCTTTATCATTTATTAAAATTGATTGTGAAGGATACGATAAAGAGATATTACGCGCATCGCGCGATTTTTTAGTCAAAAGGCGTCCGATTATCCAAATTGAATGGTTTGATTGGTTTTCTTTGGAAGAATCGGCTGATATGTTCTCTGTGATTTCGTCGATAAATTATACGGCAATCAACCCGTTTACGGGTGCAGTCGTTGAATATAATGAAAAATTGCCAGATCTAATACTATTGCCAAATTGATTCGGTTCGTTTTGTGTTTATTTAAGTAATTTATCATAGATATTTTTTAGCCGCCCCGCATGCGCCTCCGGCGAAAACAACGCCCCCTGCCGGAGGCCACGCGTCGCAAGCTCGTCCCGCAGCGCCTCGTCGCCATCGACCATCGCGATGGCACGGGCGATTGCCCTGGTTTCATAGGGGTTGACCATCACACAGGCATCGCCCGCCACCTCGGGCAGGGAAGCGGCGTTCGAGGTGATCACCGGGGTGCCGAGTTGCATCGCCTCCAGCACCGGCAGGCCGAACCCTTCATAAAGCGAGGGAAACAGCGCCGCCCGCGCGCCGGCAATCAGCGTCATCAGCAGCGCGAACGGCACGTAGTTCAGGCGGATGATGTTGTTGCGCCGCCCCGTCCCCGTCTGCAGGTCTTCCAGGAGCTTGAGTTCATGCTCCGATTTCCACGCCTGCGCGCCGACAATCACCAGCGGCGTGGGCACGCCGCTTGAGAGATAGGCCTCGATCATCCGGCCGATATTCTTCTTGGGCTCGATCGAGCCCCAGAACAGATAGTATTTGCGATATTCAAGGCCGAATATGCCCTCCAGCTCCCGCGCAACCGCCTCAGCCGGGCGGTTGAGATAGGCCTCGGGCACGTAGACGGACTGGTAGGTGTTCGTCACCCGCGAGGGCGAAACCCCGAACAGCTGGATGATATCGGCCTTCGACGATTCCGAAACGGTGACGATATGGTCCGCCCGCTCACAGATCGCGGACACCAGGCGGAAATAGCGCCGCTTGTTGTCCAGCGTCGTGTGCGGAAGGCGCAGCGGCACGAGATCGTGCAGGGTATAGACATTGGGAATCCCCCGCGCATGCAGCGGCAAGGGGTAGGTCCAGTGCATCAAATCCGGCGGCGCCTCGAACTGCACCCGGCGCAGCGGCGCGGAACGGCTGAAATTCGCGTGCGAAACGCGGAACAGATCCGGGCTGTTATGAATGGCGTCGAAATAGGGCAGACGGGAGGCGAAGGAATCCGCGATCACGAGGCCGCTCATCGGCACCTGGGTGGCGGAGAAGCCAATCCTCGCACGCCCCCAGTTCAACACGTCTTTCCAGGCCTGGGTGAGCGGGGATATTCGCGGCTGGTAAGTGTCGAAGAACGCAATCTCCTTCATGGCCGGGCTCATTTTGGCGGACGGCTTGTTCCCGTAAAGCACACCCACCCGATAGCCGAGATCGCGGATGCAGTAGCTCAGATTGCGCGCATAGGTCGCAACACCGGTGCCGCGTTCGAGGTCGAGATTGCGGCCGTCGATCATGATTGTCTTGGCAGGGGGCGCCGCGCTGGCATCCGGGGGTGTCGCACTCACGCTCGTCAAGGTCCTCGTGATGTCCGGTCAGATGTGGTAACGGATAGGTTTAACACCGATACCCCGATCGGCCGGATGGCGCCATGCCCGGCATGCGACCCGCGTGAAGCAATGCGCGGCGGGAAACGCTTCAGCCGCCCGCCAGAGTTTCGCGGCCCGGCGTTGCGCATTCGCGCGCGGCGCGTGCCCCGTCGAGAAACAGTGTCACCGCGCGGGCGATGCGGGCGTCGATTTCCGTGCGGGTGCGCGTCTTGCCGATGCCGAGCAGCATTTCGATGTGGATGTTTCCGATCGCCATGCCGTAGAGCATGTGCGCGGTCTCCTCGGGATCGTCGATGGCGAGATCGCCGCGTGCATTGCAGGCCACGAAATAGTCGCGCAGGCATCGCGGCAGGGTTTGGCGCCCTCGCGGTCGAGCAGGCGCGACAGGGTTCGGCCATGCATGTATTCCGCCATGATCAGGCGCGCGAGGGCGATGATCGACGGGCTCATGACATGATGGGCCCAGAGCCGGATCATGTCGTTCAGCACGTCCTCCACCGCGCGGCCCTCGGTTTCGATGCCGGACACATCGAGCGGGCGGCGGCGGCGTTCGAGAAGGGCGGTGAACAGATCCTCCTTCGATTCGACAAGCTGATAGAGCGTCCGCTTCGACATCCCGGCCTCGGCGGCAATGTCGTCCATCGTCGTGGCGTGATAGCCTTTCCGCAGGAATATCCGCTCAGCCGTTTCGATCAGCGCGTCCCGCCGCTGTCGCGCCGAATCGGCGGTATCGCGCCGGCGGCAGACTTTCGTGACAATGTTCATCGGTCGGTTCCTCGCTGAACTCTCAATTCGCAAGAAAGACCGCCGATTTCAACACGAAAAACTTCCGCTCCGCGCATCTTGACGTATCGGCAGGAAACTCGATAGTTTCCAGACATCCATCAAGGAGGCTCTTGCGCGCTTGCTCGCGGCCAAACCGGACCAGACAGGCAGCGCGCGACAGGTGTCATATATCATGAAGTCCACTGTTACTCCGATGCGTCGCCGTGCCGGGCTGGCAACGGCCCTGTTTGGCACCGCGCTGCTCGCCGGCTGCGCGGTCGGGCCCGATTATCATCAGCCCGCGCCCCCGGCGCTGCGCGGCTACACCTCCACCCCCTGCCCCACCGGACCGCCGCGACCAGCGGCAAGGGCGGCGCGGCGCAGGATCTGGCGGTCGGGCGGAAAGTCGCCGGGGCGTGGTGGGAGCTGTTTCATTCACCGCGTCTGGACGCGCTGATCCGCGGCGCGCTCGCCAACAACCCGAGCCTCAAAGCCGCGCAGGATACCCTCCTCGCCGCGCGCGAGAGCACGCGGGCGACCGAAGGCGGATTTTTCCCCTCGGTGTCCGGCAGTTTCCAGGCGGAACGGCTGCGCAGCGCGCTGGGAACGACCGCGGTCGGCTCCGGCGGCGCCAACGCGACCTACGCGCTGCGCAACGCCTCGGTAGCGGTTTCCTATGCGCCCGACATGTTCGGCGCCACGCGCCGGCAGGTAGAGAGCCTGCGCGCCCAGGCCGAGCAGCAGCGCTTCGCGCTCGAGGCCGCCTATCTTTCGCTGACCGCGAACATCGTGACCGCCTCGGTGACCGAAGCGTCGCTGACGGCGCAGATCGCCGCGACGAAAAAGATCATCCAGGCGGAGAAGCGGCTGCTGGACATTCTCGACCGCCAGGTGGCACTCGGCGGCATTCCCGAGACGAACGCCCTCACACAACGGACGCAACTGGCCCAGACCGAGGCGACGCTGCCGCCCCTGCGCAAGCAGCTCGCCCAGAGCCGCGACCAGCTCGCCGCCTATGACGGCGTGGCCCCAAGCCAGTTTCACATGGCCGATTTCACCCTCGCCGACCTGACGCTGCCAGGTCGGCTACCGGTGAGCCTGCCCTCCGCGCTGGTGCGGCAGCGGCCGGATATTCGCGAGGCCGCTGCGGTGCTGCACCAGGACACGGCGCTTGTTGGCGTCGCCACCGCGAACATGCTGCCGCAAATCACCCTGTCGGCCGGCATCGGCCACGAAGCGCTGAACGGCCAGGCCCTGTTCGCGCCGCAGACGCTGATCTGGAACCTCGCCGCCGGACTCACCCAGCCGCTCTTCGAGGGCGGAACGCTGCTCAGCAAACGCCGCGCCGCGGTCGCGACCATGAAGGCCGCAGCCGAGACCTATGAGAACACCGTGGTGCTCGCCTTCCAGAACGTGGCCGACACGCTGGAGGCGCTGCATTACGACGCGATCGCCCTCGCCGCGGACACCGCCGCCGAACAGGACGCGCGGCGCAGCCTCGACCTTGTCGAGCGCCAGTTCCGCCTCGGCGGCGTCCCCTATACCTCGGTGCTGACCGCCGAGCAGACCTACGAGACCGCGGCGATCAACCGCATCAAGGCCACCGCCCAGCGCTATGCCGACACGGCGGCGCTGTTCCAGTCGCTCGGCGGCGGCTGGTGGCACCGGCAAGACGTGAAGAAGCAAGTCGAAACCTGCTGTGGAGTATTGCCATGACGGCGCCCACCCCCGGAACCACCGGCGAAACACCCGCGCGCAAGGCGAAGAAACCTTCGGTCGTGCTGCGCATGATCGTGATGCTCGTGCTCGTGGCTCTGGTGCTCGGCGCCATTTTCGGCTTCGGCGCGTTCCGCGACGTGATGATCGCGAAGTTCATCGCCAAGCTGAAGAACCCGCCGCAGACCGTCGCGACGATGGTCGCGAAGCAGACGCCGTTCCAGGACACCGAAAACGCCACCGGCAGCCTCGTGGCGCTGCAGGGCGCGGCACTTTCGGCACAGGTCGCCGGCATCGTCGACACGATCGATTTCCGCTCCGGCCAGGATGTGAAGAAGGGGCAGCTGATGCTGACACTACGCCCCAACAATGACGACGAGGTGCTCGCCCAACTCGAGGCGACAGCGAAGCTCGACGGCATCACCTATCGCCGCGATCTCGCGCAATATCAGGCGCGCGCGGTCAGCGCGCAGACGGTCGATACCGACCGGGCGAACCTCGCCAGCGCGGAAGCGCAGGTGCGAAGCCAGAAAGTGCTGATGCGGGAGAAGAAGATCTACGCCCCCTTCTCAGGGCGGATCGGCATTCGCGCCGTGAATGTCGGCGAATTCCTCGCCGCCGGCACGGCGATCGGAACGCTGGAGCAGCTCGATCCGATCGCGGTGGATTTCTACCTGCCGCAGACCGCTCTGAGGACGATCCATCCCGGCATGAAGGTCGAGGTGACGGTGGATGGATTCCCCGGCATCGTTTTCAGCGGCAAGGTCACGGCGCTCGACTCGGCGGTTGGCACCGCGACGCGGATGATCCAGATTCGCGCGGTGCTGACCAATCCGCATGACGAATTGCGGCCCGGAATGTTCGCGCGGGTCAGCATCGATATCGGCGCGCCCAGAACCGAGATCACCCTGCCCAAGACCGCGATCGCCTATAATCCCTACGGCGACACGGTGTTTCTCGTGAAACATGACAAGCAGAGCAAGACCGGCAAGTCCGCCGAGCAGGTCTTTGTCACACTCGGGCAGACAAGGGGCGATCAGGTCGCGGTGCTCAAGGGCGTCAAGCCGGGCGAGGAGGTCGTCGTCGCGGGGCAGGTGAAGCTGAAGAACGGCACGCCGGTGGCGATCAACAACAAGATCCTGCCGCAGAACCTGCCGAACCCCTCGGTGCCGAACGAATAAGCGCGCCATGAAAAATCTCACGACACTCTTCATCCGCCGCCCGGTGCTGTCGATCGTGGTCAGCGCCGCGATCCTCGTGCTCGGGCTGCGCGCGCTCGGCGGGCTTCCGGTGCTCGAATATCCGAAGACCGAGAACGCCACCATCACCATCACCACCAGCTATCCGGGGGCCGATCCGAACACGATCGCCGGTTTCGTGACCACGCCGATCGAGCACGCGATCGCCCAGGTCAACGGCATCGACTACATGACATCGCAGAGCCAGACCTCGACCAGCACGATCAAGGTCTATCTCATCCTGAACTACAATCCCGACAAGGCGCTGACCGAAATCCAGGCGCAGATCCAGTCGGTGCTCAACCAGCTCCCCTCGGGCACGCAGCAGCCGCAGCTCAAGCTGCAGGTCGGCCAGCAGCTCGACGCGATGTATATCGGCTTCAAGAGCAAGGTGCTTTCGCCGAACCAGGTGACCGACTATCTCACCCGCGTCGTCCAGCCGCAGCTGCAATCGGTGCCGGGCGTGCAGACCGCGGAAATTCTCGGCGCGCAGAACTTCGCGATGCGGATCTGGCTCGAGCCCGCGAAGCTCGCCGCCTACGGGCTGACCGCCACCACCGTCTACAACGCCCTTGCCGGCAACGACTTCATCAGCGCGCTCGGCAGCACCAAGGGCGCGATGACGCAGGACACGCTGACGGCATCGACCTCGTTGCACAGCGCCGCGGCGTTTCGTCGCCTGATCGTCAAGCAGTCGGGGAGCGCGATCGTGCGCCTCGGCGATGTCGCGCGGGTGCAGCTCGGCTCGGACAGCTATGAATCCGAAGTTGCGTTCGACGGCAAGCCGGGTGTCTATATCGGCATCCAGGTCGCCCCCTCCGCCAACCTGCTGTCGGTGATCCGCGGCGTCGAGACGCGCTTTCCGGAAATCAGGAAACAGTTGCCGGCGGGGCTGGACGGCGCGATCGTCTATAACTCCGCCGCCTTCGTGAACGCGTCGATCCACGAGGTGGTCGCCGCACTCATCGAGGCCCTGCTGATCGTGGTGCTGGTGGTGTTCGCCTTTCTCGGCACGCCGCGATCGGTGTTCATCCCCGTGATCGCGATTCCGCTGTCGCTGATCGGCACCTTCGCGGCGATGCTGATGCTCGGCTTCTCGATCAACCTGCTCACCCTGCTTGCCCTCGTCCTTGCGATCGGGCTGGTGGTGGACGACGCGATCATCGTCGTCGAGAACGTCAACCGCCATCTCGACAATGGCGAGACCAAACTGCACGCGGCGATCAACGCCGCCGCCGAACTGGCCAGCCCGATCGTCGCGATGACGGTCGTTCTCGCCGCGGTCTATGTGCCGATCGGCTTTCAGTCCGGCCTGACCGGCGCACTGTTCACCGAGTTCGCCTTCACCCTTGTCTCGGCGGTGACGGTTTCGGCGATCATCGCCCTCACCCTGTCGCCCATGCTCTCCTCGCGCCTGCTGCACCACATCCCGCGCGATGGCACCGACTGGGAGGCAAGACTGGTTCACTTCATCGACCGCCTCTTCAACGCGGTGCATCGGCGCTACATGCGGATGCTGCGGGGCAGCCTGCGGACCCTGCCGGTCACGCTCACCTTCGGCGCCATCGTTCTCGGCAGCATCTACTTCCTGGCGACGGGGGCGAAAAGCGAACTCGCCCCGCAGGAAGACCAGGGGGTGGTGATCCTGTCCTCGACCTCGGCGCCGAACGCCACGCTGCAGCAGAAGCTGCTCTGGGACCGCGAGCTGAACCGGCTGATGATGTCGCACAAATCCGTCGGGCATACGTTCCAGTTCGAAACGCCGACCTTCGCGATTTCCGGCATGGTGCTGAAGCCATGGACGGACCGGACGACGAATTCGACCCTGCTGCAGAACGAAATCCAGAAACAGGCGGCCGAAGGGATTGCCGGTCAGCAGATCGTCGCGTTCCAGCCGCCGCCGCTGCCCGGCTCGCAGGGCCTGCCGGTGCAGTTCGTCATCAAGACCACCGATCCGTTCAGCACGCTCAACGGCGTGGCGCAGAAAGTGCTCGGCGCCGCTCTCAAGACCGGCAAGTTCATCTTCCTGCAAAGCGACCTGAAGATCGACCAGCCGCAGGCCACGGTCGTCATCAACCGCGCCAAGGCGGCAACGCTCGGTCTGGACATGAGCCAGGTGGGCGCGGCGATGGCCCAGGCCCTCGGGGGGCTCTACGTCAATTATTTCAGCCTCGACAACCGCTCCTACAAGGTCATTCCGCAGGTGGGCCAGAAGAGCCGGCTGAACGTGTCGCAGCTGCTCGACTATCCGGTGGCCAACATCAACGGCGTGCCGATCCCGCTCGGCGCGATCGCGACGATCCGCAACGAGGTGATCCCGGAATCGGTCAATCACTTCCAGCAACTCAACGCCGCCACCATCCAGGGCGTCGCGGCTCCCGGCGTCTCCACCGGCGAGGCGGTGAAAGTCTTGCAGCAGATCGCCGCGAAAGACCTGCCGAGCGGCTATGATGTCGATTACGGCGGGCCGATGCGCCAGTTCATCCAGCAGCAGGGCGGCTTCCTGGCCACGTTCGGCTTCGCGGTGATCGTGATTTTCCTCGCCCTCGCCGCGCTGTTCAATTCGTTCACCGATCCGCTGATCATTCTCGTGTCGGTGCCGATGGCGGTCGTCGGCGCGCTGATCTTCATCTATCTCGGCTTCGGGCTCAGCCTGAACATCTATACCGAGGTCGGCCTCGTCACGCTGATGGGCCTGATCAGCAAGCACGGCATCCTCATCGTCGAGGTGGCGAACGAGGCGCAGCTCGCCGGCATGACCAAGCGCGAGGCGATCGAGCACGCGGTCGGCATCCGGCTGCGGCCGATCCTGATGACGACGGCCGCAATGGTGCTCGGCGTTCTGCCGCTGATCATCGCGAGCGGCGCCGGTGCCGCGGCGCGGTTCAACATGGGCATGGTGATCGCCGCCGGCCTGTCGATCGGCACGCTGTTCACGCTGTTCGTGCTGCCGGCGGTCTACATGGTGGTTGGGCAGAAGCATCGCACGGAAGAAGAGGTCAGCCCCGGCTGACCTCCTCCTGCCAGGGATTGGCGACATGACCGGAACCGGGATCACCATCGGCGAAGCCGCGGCGCTGAGCGGCGTTTCGGCCAAGATGATCCGCCATTACGAGCGGATCGGCCTGATCGCGCCGCCCCTGCGCGGCGAGACCAACAACTACCGGTTTTATGACGCGGCGCTGGTGCATGAGCTGGGCTTCATCCACCGGTCGCGCGATCTCGGCTTCAGCATCGCCGACATACGGGCGCTGCTCTCGCTCTGGCGGGATCGCAACCGTCCCTCGCGCGAGGTGCGCGCCATCGCCGTCGCCCATATCGCCGCGCTCGACGCCAAGGTGACGGCCTTGCAGGCGATGAGCGCACAGTTGCGCCACCTGGTCCATAGCTGCGAGGGGAGCGACCGGCCGGATTGCCCGATCCTCGACGAACTGGCGAGCCCCGGAGACTGACGCCCGTTCCCGCGCGGCGCCTTTGCCTCCCCTCCTGACCTCGGCTTATGATCGTGCGTGCGAAGCCGGCACGACACGGCCACCGGGAGAACGACGTTTGATCCGACACGGCGCAGCGGGATTACACGGGCGATGAACCGGATCGCCGGATGGATCGGCGGGCGGCTCGCGCGGTTTCTCTCCGCCCCCGCCCATCAGCACGCCATCGCCCCGGCCACCGATGTCGCGCTGCTCGCCTCATGCCTCGAGCCCGGAGATGTCGTGCTGGTCGAAGGGCACAGCCGGTTCAGCATCGCCATCAAATATCTCACCCAGTCCACCTGGTCGCATGTGGCGCTCTATGTCGGGCTGCGCCGCCGCAACCCGGCCGAGCCGCCAGAACCCTGCTTCGTCGAAGCCGACGTGGTGGAAGGCGTGCGGCTGGTCGGGCTCGAAGCCTTCCGGGATTACCATCTGCGGATCTGCCGGCCCGTCGGCCTGTCGGAAAACGAACGGCAGAGGGTGATCGATTACACCCTCTCGCGCCTCGGCGCGCAGTATGATCTGAGAAACGTGTTCGACCTGCTGCGCTACATGATCCCGATTCCGCCGGTTCCGGTGCATCTGCGCCGCAGGCTCATCGCCTTCGGCGCCGGCGACCCGACACGGGCGATCTGTTCGACGCTGGTAGCGCAGGCGTTCCACACGGTCCTTTATCCGATCCTGCCGATGACCGGCCCGCACGGCTCGCACGCCCATGACTGCGACGTCTGCGTCGCCGAAATCCTGCGCGTGCGCGACCATCAGCTTTTCGTGCCGCGGGATTTCGATGTTTCGCCCTATTTCGAGGTGGTGAAACCCTCTCTGGCCGGCGGGCCTGCCGCGCTCGAAGCCGCGCGGCAGGCGCTGCGGGGGCCGGATGGCGCGGGGCGCCACCTCTGGCGATAGAGCGTGTTCCGATCCTTCCGGGTCGAATGTCGCGCTCCACGGTCCTGAAGCCGCCGGGAACCGGCCCCGAGCGGCTTCAGCGGTGTGTTCAGTGATTGTCGCGCGGCACACCGAAACGTTCGGCGACGCGCTGATATTGCGGCGCGTTCTCCAGCACCGCGCCGGTTTCGAGCTGGCCGGTGAACCGGCGATGGATTTCCTGCCACGGCGTCTGGTTCACCAGATCGGGCAGTGACAACGCCGCCCGCCGCGCCGCGAGTTCCGCCTCTTCGATCAGGATGTTGGCGCTGCGATCCTTGAGATCGACGCGAATGACATCGCCGGTTCGCAGCAGCGCGAGCCCGCCGCCGACCGCCGATTCCGGCGAGGCGTTCAGGATCGAAGGGCTGCCCGACGTGCCGGACTGCCGGCCATCGCCAATGCAGGGGAGCTGGTTCACGCCCTGGCGGACCAGCGCATCGGGCGGCAGCATGTTCACCACTTCGGCCGAGCCGGGATAGCCGATCGGCCCGCAATTGCGGATCACCAGGATGCAGTTTTCATCGATATTCAGGGCGGGATCGTTGATCCGGTGGTGATAGTCCTCCGGCCCCTCGAAGACGATCGCGCGGCCCTCGAACGCGTCCTCGTCGCCGGGGCGGCGCATGTAGCGATTGCGAAACTCCTCTGAAATCACCGAGGTCTTCATGATCGCGCTGGAAAACAGATTACCGCTCAGCACGGCGAAGCCGGCGTGCTCGGCCAGCGGGTCGTCGAAGCCGCGGATCACGTCGGCATCGGCGCTGCGCTTGCCCGCATTCTCCTCGCCCATGCTGCGGCCGCTGACGGTCAGCGCGTCGGCGTGGAATTTGCCCTGGCGGATCAGCTCGCCAATTACCGCCGGCAGCCCACCCGCGCGATAATAGGATTCGCCGAGATACTTGCCCGCCGGCATCATGTTGACCAGAAGCGGGATCTCGTAGCCGATCCGGTCCCAGTCCCCGATGTCGAGTTCGACGCCGATATGCCGCGCGATCGCGATGACATGCGGCGGGCAGTTGGTCGAGGCGCCGATCGCCGAAGCGCAGACAATGGCATTCTCGAACGCCTCGCGGGTCAGGATCTTAGATGGCCGCAGATCCTCGTGCACCATCGCGACGATGCGCTTGCCGGTTTCATAGGCGATCTGCGCGCGCTCCCGATAGGGGCCGGGAATGGCGGCGCAGCCGGGCAGCGACATGCCGAGCGCCTCGGCCATCGCGTTCATCGAGGATGCGGTGCCCATCGTGTTGCAATGGCCGACGCTCGGCGCCGAGCCGGCCACCATGTCGATGAACTTGTCGTAGTCGAGCTCGCCGGCGGCGAGCCGCCGGCGCGCCTCCCACACGACGGTGCCGGAGCCGACCAGCTCGCCCTCGAAATGCCCGTCCAGCATCGGCCCGCCAGACAGCACGATGGCAGGCAGATCAACCGTCGCGGCCCCCATCAGCATCGCCGGCGTGGTCTTGTCGCAGCCCGTGGTCAGCACCACGCCGTCCAGCGGGTAGCCGTAAAGCACCTCGACAAGGCCGAGATAGGCCAGATTGCGGTCGAGCGCGGCGGTCGGCCGCTTGCCGGTTTCCTGGATCGGATGCACCGGAAACTCGATCGGCACGCCCCCGGCGGCACGGATGCCATCGGCAACGCGCCTGGCGAGTTCGAGATGATGGCGGTTGCAGGGCGAAAGGTCGCTGCCGGTCTGCGCGATGCCGATGATCGGCTTGCCCGATTGCAGCTCCTCGCGCGTCAGCCCGTAATTGAGGTAGCGTTCGAGATAGAGCGCCGTCATCCCCGGATTGCCGGGATTGTCGAACCACTCTGTGGAACGGAGACGTTTCGGGGTGCTGCTCATGGCATGTTCCTTCAGTTCGACCAGCCGCCGTCGATCACATGGGCGACGCCTGTGGTGAAGCGGGATTCATCGGACGCTAGATAAAGGGCGAGCGAGGCGATCTCCTCCGGCGTGCCGAGCCGGCCCATCGGCTGCCGGGCGACGAATTCGGCCTCGATGACCGTCTCACCGACACCGCGGGACGCGGCAAGCGCGGCGATGCGCCCGCGCAGCGACGGGCTTTCCACGGTTCCGGGGCAGATCGCATTGCAGCGCACACCCCGCGTCACGTAGTCCGCCGCGACCGATTTGGTCAGCCCGACCACGGCGGCCTTCGACGCGCCATAGGCGAAGCGGTTGGGCACACCCTTGATCGATCCGGCGGCGGAGGCGATGTTGACGATCGAACCGCCGCCGCCCTCCAGCATGCCCGGCAGGAACGCGCGGATCATGTGGAACATCGCCGTCACGTTCAGATCGAATGAAAACGTCCAGTCGCTGTCCGAGCAGTCGAGCACCGACCCGTGCGCCACATGGCCGGCCGCGTTCACCAGGATGTCGACCCGGCCGAGCGAAGCCGAAAGCGCGCGGATCGCGGCATCGTCCAGCACATCGAGCCGCGTCGTCTCGGCGCCGGCAAGGCCCGCGAGAGCCTCCGGATCGCGATCGGTCGCGATCACCCGCGCTCCCTCGCGCACCAGCACCTCGGAAATGGCACGGCCAATGCCCTGCCCCGCGGCGGTCACCAGCGCAGTCTTTCCCGCAACCCGCCCGAAATGTGCCATTTTATCGTTGCCTCCCCGCAGTGTTGCCCGCCTTCCGCCAGCAATTTGATTATTACCGATAACGGACATCCTCGGCAACCGTCACGCCCTCTATCTCGGCAGCCCCATGCCGGCTATTCTCCGCCGATGGATTCCCGCACGGCCCTTGTCGTCATCGATGTTCAGGCGGATTTCTGCGCCGGCGGCGCGCTGGCCGTGCCCGATGGCGATGCGGTGGTGCCGGTGATCAACGCGCTCGCGCGGCATTACCAGACCGTGGTGATCACGCAGGACTGGCATCCCGCCAATCACGTCTCCTTCGCCAGCCAGCACCCGGGACAGGACCCGTTCGGGACGATCCCCCTCGCCTACGGGCCGCAGGTGCTCTGGCCGGATCACTGCGTGATGGACACTGCCGGCGCCGCGCTGCATCGCGATCTTCACGTTCCCCATGCCGCGATGATCCAGCGCAAGGGATCGAACCGGCTGATCGACTCCTATTCCGCCTTCCTCGAAGCCGATCGCACAACCCGCACGGGCCTCGACGGGTGGCTCGCCGCGCGCGGCATCGAACGGGTCGATCTCTGCGGCCTCGCGACCGATTACTGCGTCGCCTGGTCAGCGCTGGATGCGCGGCGGTTCGGGCTGGAGGCGCGGGTGATCGAGCCGGCCTGCCGGGGAATCGACCTTGAGGGATCTCTGGCGGCGTCATGGCAGGCGATGATGGCGGCCGGCGTGGCGCGGGTCGCTTCGGTCTGATACCAGCGGAGACATGGACGAAGACGGCGATTTCCGGCGCAAGAGGCAGCGGGCCGCGCGCCGGCGGGGCGTTCTGGCCGCCGCCGCGATCGGGCTGATCGC
The DNA here is from genome assembly GCF_907164655.1 of Acidocella sp. C78. NCBI lineage: Bacteria > Pseudomonadati > Pseudomonadota > Alphaproteobacteria > Acetobacterales > Acidocellaceae > Acidocella > Acidocella sp. C78. The sequence continues at coordinate 126,259 of NZ_CAJQZK010000002.1, read as the reverse complement.
GCTGCTCGGGCTCGCCGCGGTTTTCGGCCCGCTTCTGGTCTCGGGGAATTACCATCGTGGCGCGATCGAACGTCTGGCCAGCCACGTCGTCGGCCGGCCGGTGTTCATCGAGGGGCGGATCACCCTCTCGCTGCTGCCCGATCCGCAACTGGTGGCGGAGGACGTGATCATCGGCGGCCCGCACGGCGCGCAGGCGACCGCCTCGGTTCTCAAGCTCGAACTCTCTCCAGGCCCGCTGCTGTTCGGCCGGCTTCGCGCCCACAGGCTGACCCTGCGCCGGCCGGACATCAACCTGCCATGGCCGCTGCCCGGCGGCGCTGGCGCGATCGCGCCGCCGCCCTGGCTCGGCTCGCTGCACGCCACCATCGATGACGGCACGTTCCATGTCGGCCCGCTGCGGCTCGACCACGCCAATCTGTCGATCTTCACCGGCGGCCCGCGCGCGGTGATCGCCGCCGGCGGCACGATGCGGATCGGCGGCGTCGAGGCGGCGATGACGCTCGATATCGACGATACCGGCAGCACCGGGCCGGCGCCGGTGACCGCCACGCTCAAGCTCCGCGGCGACGGCCATGCCGAGCTGATGTTCCACGGCACGCTCGGCCATGACAGTTTCCTGGCCGGCGCCTTGGAGGCGAAAGCCGACAAGACCGCCGTGGCCGGCCTGCTGCCGGCACTGAAGGCATCCGCCGCGCCGTTCGACATCACGGCAAGACTCGCCGCGACCGGACAGCAGGTCCGGCTCGATGACGTCACCCTGCGAGCGGGAGCGATGCGGGCGGTCGGAGATACCGTGCTCGCCCTCGCGCCCGCGCCGCTGCTGCGGGTGACCGCCCGGGCGACGGGAGTCGACCTCGATCTGGCCGCCGGCCTGGTCTCCCGCTTGCGGCGTCAGCTGCCGGTCGCCGCCGCGCTCGACGTCTCCGGCACGCTCTCCGGGCTGCCGGTCAACGCCGCCCGCGGCTCGTTGCTCGCCGATGATGCCTCGCTGCGGGCGCAGCTTCTGTCCGCTCCGCTGCCAGGGCAGGCGAGACTCGGATTTTCCGGCGAAATGTCGCCAGCCCTGAACGGACATTTCACACTGCAGGCGCAAGACCCCGCGGCAACGCTCGCCATCTTGCGGCATCAACTGCCCTATCTGCCCGCATGGCCCGGAAACGCGGGCCGGCTCGACGCCACTGGCCTGGCGAGCGTTACGCCCGGCGGCACGCTGGCGCTCGACGATGTCGCCGGCCATGTGGCGATGGGGCCGGCCCTGACCGGCTTCACCGCCGCCTTGCGCCTGACCCCGTCGCCCGGCCAGGCAACGCGCATCGCCGCCCGGATCGACCTCGACCGGCTCACCCTTGACCAGACGATGGTCCAGGATCTGCTGGCGACGCTCTCCGATCCGGCACCACGCTATGCCGGGCCGGTGCGGATCGCCGTGGGAGCGCTGGAAACGCCAGCCCGTCGACCGAACGAATCTTCGCGGGTGGTTGGACGCGATCTCAGGATCGACGCCAGCCTGCGCGACAAGGCGGCGGGGGGCGGTCTTCATATCCGTCTCGCGACCCTGCGCATGGGAGGCGCGCTGCTGATCGGGCGGGGACTGCGCAAGGCGGATGGCGAGATCGTCAGAACCCGCCTGTTTCTGGCCGGGCCGGACGCAAGCCGGGAGGCGACGACCCTGGCGAAGGCGTTCGGACTGCCGGCCGCATGGGACAATCATCCCGCATTCCGGCACGATTTCTCGCTCACGGCCCTGGCGGACGGCAGGCCCGACGCCTTGGCGACGCATATCCGGTTGCGCATCGGCATGGTGCGCGCGGCGGCGCGCCCCAGGATCGATCTTGCCGCCGGCACCGCCGCCGGATCGCTCGCGGTCCGCGCGCCGAACGCAGCACGGCTGATCCTCAGCCTCGGCGGCGCCAGCCTGCTTGGCGAGCGCCAGGGGCTGGGCTGGCCGGGCCCGGGTTCGGCCAGTCTCAGCGCGGCCGGATACGTGACGCCCGGCGGCTTCGGCCTCTCGGATTTTGTCGCCTCGCTCGGCGCGCTCACCCTCTCCGGCCGGGTGGATGTCGACACGGCGCATGGCCCCAGGCGGATCTTCGGCCGGATGACGGCCGACACGCTGCCGCTTCCCGCCCCCGCCATGCTGATCGAGCTGGCGCACGCCGCCCTTGGCAGTGATATGCGGATCGACATGCCGCGTCTGACCGCCGCGCGGATCGAGCGTTACGGCGAGACGCTCGCCCGGCGGGCGGATTTCGGGATCAGGCTCGACCAGGGAAAGCTGGCGCCGCATCTGTCGATCGATATCGGCAGCGCCGGATTCGCCGGCGGCAAGCTCTCCGGCCGGGCCGTTCTCACCGGCGCCTCGGGCAGCACGCCGCCGACGCTCAGCCTGCGTGCCCGGCTTGCCGGCGGGGACTCGCAAGCGATCGCCGCCCTCGCGGCATCTCACGGGCTCGACCTGCCGCTTGCCGGCGGAACCCTCGATATCGGAGCCGATCTGATGGCGCAGGGGGATGAACGCCCCGCCTGGCTGCACACGCTGAGCGGCAGCGTGACGGCAACCAGCCATGACATTTCGCTGCGCGGGCTGAACCTCGCGGCCGCGGGCCAGGCCCTCGCCGCGGCGACCCGCGCGCCGCACCCGATCGGCATGATCGCGGCGTCTCACATGCTGCGGTCCGCCCTCAGTGCGGGGCACTCGGCTTTCAGCCTGCTCAACCTGACCGCGACGCTTGGCGACCGCACGATCCGGCTCGACCATGCCGCCCTCAGCGGGCCGGCCGGAAGCATGAGCGCAAATGGTCACCTCGATCTCGTCGGGGATCGGGTCGAGCTCGAACTCGCCGTCCATCCGACGAGTCCCGATGCGAAGCCCGGCCCCGAACTGTCGATCGATATCAGCGGCCCGACCTCACATCCGAAGCGGCGCGTCGACATCGCCAAGGGCATCTTCTGGATTCGCCACGCCCTCGCCGCGGCCAAACCCGGCCCAGCCGCCCCGCCGCCGCGATAGCGCACGCATGCGCCGGGCCGGCCAGCAAGCATCGCCGCTCGCCGAACCGAACCCACAATAATCGAATTTCCAGAGAGTGGTGGAGAGGGTTGGATTCGAACCAACGTAGGCGTGCGCCAGCGGATTTACAGTCCGCCCCCTTTAGCCACTCGGGCACCTCTCCGCCGCCCGTAATCTTCGATCAGGCCAGCGTTGTCAACAGCGCCCCGCGCACGCTAGAGAGCCGCCATGGACAGACGCGACCCTCAGTCACACCCGCGCGGCGGGCGGACGCACAAGCAAAATCGCACAACCCCGCCACATGGGCGCGGCCATGGCGACAACGCGCGCGAGCGGCGCCCGCAGGCGCCCGGCGGCGGCTTCTGGCTCTACGGGCTTCACCCCGTCGAGGCGGCGCTGGCGAACCCGGCGCGCCGGCTGCGGCGGCTGCTGGTGACGGAAGAGGGGGAAGCGACGCTTGCCGCCCGGTTGCCGCAACCCTGGGCCATCCAGCCCGAACGGGTTGAGCGCGACCGGCTGGAACACATGCTGGGCCGCGGAATCGTGCATCAGGGAATCGCCTTGCAGACCGACCCGCTGGTCGCCCCCACCCTGGCGGACGCCCTGAAGCGCCCCGGGCCGGTGCTCGTGCTCGATCAGATCACCGATCCGCGCAATGTCGGCGCCATCCTGCGCTCGGCGCAGGCCTTCGGGGCGGCGATGGTCATCGCGCAGGAGCGCAACGCGCCCGAGGAAGGCGGCGCGCTCGCCAAGGCGGCATCCGGCGCGCTGGAGCGCATGCCCCTGCTGCGGACGGTCAACATCGCGCGGGCGCTGATCGCGCTGAAGGCCGCGGGGCTCTGGGTGATGGGGCTCGACGCCGCCGGCGCGTCGTTCCTCTCGCGCGACGCGCTGGGCGGCAGGCGGGCGGCCCTCGTTCTCGGCGCAGAGGGCGAAGGTCTGCGGCGTCTCACCCGCGAAACCTGCGACGAGCTGGTCTCGCTGCCGATGCCGGGCGGGATGGAAAGCCTGAACGTGTCGGCGGCGGCGGCCGTCGCGCTCTACGAAATCATCCGGTAGACGAAGGTTTCGCTGCCGGCGGCACTTTCCTCGACCGCGAGGTTCAGCATCATGTCATGATGGGGGGACAGGCCGCAGGCCGGGTCGGTCGCGCCCGCATCGCCGGTGATGGCCAGCGCCTGGCAGCGGCAGCCTCCCCAGTCGATCTCGGCGCGATCGCACCCCTTGCAGGGCGCCGGCATCCAGTCAGTGCCACGATAGGCGTTGAAGGCTTCCGAATGCAGCCAGATTTCGGCGAGCGGCTTTTCCTGCACCGTGTCGAACCGCAGATGGCCGATCGTCTCGGCGGCGTGGCAGGGCAGCACCTTGCCCGATGGCGTGACGTTGAAGAACCGCCTCGCCCAGCCGCTCATGCATGATTTGGGGCGCGAGGCGTAATAGTCGGGAACGACGTAATCGATGTTCAGAACGCCTTCGAGCCGCTTGCGGGCGTCGTCCACGATGCGGGTCGCCTCGTCGAGCTGGGCGCGCGTCGGGATCAGTGCGGCGCGGTTCTTGAGCGCCCAGCCGTAATATTGCACATGCGCCACCTCGATGCGCTGGGCGCCGGCCTCGACCGCGAGATCCAGCATGGCGGGCAACTGGTGCAGGTTCTGGCGGTGCATCACCGCATTGACCGTGAGCGCGAGGCCGGCATCGCGCACGAGCCTGGCCGCGGCGAGCTTCTTGACATGGGCGTTGCGTAGCCCAGCGACGTGATCGGCGATGCCGCTCTCGGCCCCCTGAAAACTGATCTGGACATGATCCAGCCCGGCCTCGGCCAGCGCGTGCATCTTCTGCTGGTCGAGCAGGACGGCGGAGGTGATCAGATTGGTGTAGAGCCCTTCGCGATGCGCGTGCTGGACAAGCTGCGCCAGATCGTCACGCACCATCGGCTCGCCGCCGGAAAAATGCCCCTGCAACGCGCCGAGCGCCGCGGCCTCGCTGATCACGCGCATCCACGTCGCCGTGTCCATCTCCTCGCGGGCGCGGTCCATGGCGAGCGGGTTGGAGCAGTACGGGCATTTCAGCGGGCAGCGATGGGTCAGCTCCATCATGATCGCCATCGGCGGCGCGACGGCCGCGCGCTTCACCGCCGCGGGTGCAAGATCGTTCATGCCGCGATCATCCCCTTTTTCGCCAGATCGTTGAGCATCTCGATGCAGTCGGCAAGCACCGCGTCGCGCGGCGCCTCGTAGCGGGCCGCCAGAATGTCGGCGATGCCGCCGACACTCGCCGCGCCATCGACGGCCTCGAGAATGGCGACGGCGATCGCATCCGGCATGATGACCAGCTCGGGGGCGAGCAGAACGTGGCAGTTGCGCGCCGCATCGAACCGGAACCGGACATGCCGCGGCAGCCGGGGCACGCTGGCCTCGGTCAGGATCACGACCAGACGCCTTCGTGACCGAACGCGCCGGGCGGGATCAGGCCGGGGCTGACATAGGCATGGTGCAGGGCGTCGAGCTGCGCCCAGAGCACGTCGCACTTGAAGGTGAGCGCCGCGATCGCCTGCTGCTGCTGTTCGGGCGTGCGGGCATGGCGCTTGACATAGTCGAGCGCGAAATCGGCGTCGCGCGGCGCCTGATCCAGGCGCGCGTTGAAATAGGCCAGGGTTTCCCTGGTGATGAAATCGTAATTCGCGAGCATGCCCGAGACGCGTTCGGAAATGATCGTCGGCGAGAACATTTCCGTCAGCGAAGAGGCCACTGCCTCCAGCAGCGAACGGTCGCGCACGAAATCGACATAGGCGCGCACGGCAAAGCGGGTCGCCGGCAGGGCGCGGCGCTCGCTCACCACCGTATCGCGATCGAGCCCGAGCCCCTCGGCCAGGGCCAGCCAGCGGACGATGCCGCCCTCGCCCGGCGCAGTGCCGTCATGATCGACAAGCCGCTGCCGCCAGACCCGGCGCAGCTCGGCATCGTCGGTGCGGGCCATCAGCGCGGCGTCCTTGATCGGGATCGCCGCCTGGTAACAATAGCGGTTGAGCGCCCAGGCCTGCACCTGGCGCTTGTCCAGCTTGCCACCGTGCAGAAGCTGATGAAACGGATGGCGGTTGTGGTATCGCGCGGCGCCCACGGCGCGCAGCGCCGCTTCCAGCTCATCGGGGCTCAGCAGCACGGTCATAGCTCGATCTCCATCCCGTCATGCGCCACGGTCCAGCCGGCGCGCTCGGCCTCGGCCCGTTCGGGCGTATCGTCGAGGATCATCGGGTTGCTGTTATTGACATGAACGAACACTTTCCGCCCAACATCGAGCCCGGCGAAGGCGGCGATCGAACCTTCCGGCCCGCTGACGCTGATATGCCCCATCCGCGCGCCGGTCTTGGGCAGCAGTCCCGCCTCGATCATCTCGTTGTCGCGCCAGAGCGTGCCGTCGAACAGCACGAGCCCGGCGCCGCGCACCCGGGCGGCCACATCCGCCGAAACCCGGGCGCAGCCGGGAATGTAGAAGAACGCCTTGCCCGCATCATCGGCGATGCGCAGGCCGATCGTATCGCCCTCGGAGGAGCCGAAATCCGTCCGGCTGGCATCCTCGGCGTAAAGTGCCACCTTGCCTGGCACCACGAAGGCTTCGACCGTCATGCCCAGATCCCGCCCCATGCCATCCGCGAGCCGGGTCGGCATGTCGACCGGCAGTTCGCGGCGCGGCACCAGCCCGCCATCGAGCACACGAAATATCTTGCTGTCCTCGATCAGATCGAGAATCCGGCGCCCGGCATACAGGGCGAACCGATGGCCTTCGCGCAGATTGAGCAGGCCGGCGGTGAAATCCACATCCCCGCCCGTCAGCACGGCCGCGGCGATCGGGCTGTCGCGCAGGCCTGAACGGGGCTGCAGCGCTGGCGTCGCCAGGATCTGTTCGCGCAGATCGGGCGAGGCGTTGAAGATCACGTAATCGGAATTGTTGACGCTGACGGCGAGAGCCGCCTGGGTACGGGGCCGTGCCGCAGGATCACCGCGCCGGGCGCGCGCGCAATTGGCGCAGGCGCAGTTCCACTGCGGAAATCCGCCTCCGGCAGCGGCACCGAGAATGATCAGTTTCATCGATTCGGGAGTTCACCGGAACCGGCGCAACGCATCGGTTCCGGTGCCTTGGTTCAGATCAGCCGAGATCAGCGCAGGCGTAGCAGTTGATTTCGGTGCCAACGGCGATTTCGACGAGCTTCGGCTTGGTCCACATGGATTTGTCTCCTGGATCGTTGTGATAGGGATGCGTTTTCCGCTTTTGTCTCCGCGAGATGCGAAGTGACGTGACAATACGACATGTCGAATAGGACGCAAGTGGGGAAAGGCCGGTCACGCCCGGTTGTGACAAAACGGGACAGCACCTGGCCGGCAATGACCGCACAAAAAAGGGCGGCCGAAGGCCGCCCTTTTCCGATCACGTCCCGAAGACGCTCAGCCGCAGGCCGCAACCGCGCGGCGGGCCATCACCCCCACGAGATGCGCGCGATAGGCCGCACTCGCATGGATGTCGCTGTTCATGTCGCCTTCAGGCGTCTTCACGTCGCGAATCGCGTCCGGTGAGAAACTGGCCGAGAGCGCCTGCTCCATCGCGGTATGGCGGAACACGCCGTTGTTGCCGGCACCGGTCACGGCGAGGCGGACGCCACCGGCGGTCTTCGCCACGAACACGCCAACCATCGCATAGCGCGACGCCGGGTTGGGGAATTTTTCATACGCGGCCTTTTCCGGAATCGGGAAGGAGACCTCGACGATCAGTTCATCCGGTTCGAGCGCCGTCGTGAACATGCCCTGGAAATAGTCATCCGCGGCGATTTCGCGCCGGGTCGTGCGGATCGTGGCGCCGAGGGCGAGCACGGCCGAAGGATAGCACGCGGAAGGGTCGTTATTGGCCAGGGAGCCGCCCATCGTGCCGCGATAGCGAACCTGCCGGTCGCCGATATGGCTGGCCAGATGCGCCAGCGCCGGGATCGCGTCGGCCACGTCCTTCGAATTGGCCACCTCGCGATGCGTGGTCATCGCCTTGATGACCAGCGCATTGCCCTCGCGGCGGATGCCGGAGAGCCCGAGCCCGGCGAGATCGACCACCGTGCTCGGCTTGGCCAGCCGCTGCTTGAGCACGGGGATGAAGGTCATGCCGCCGGCAAGCGCCTTGGCCTCGGGATCGCTCCCCAGCGCCTTGACCGCGTCGTCGATCGCGGCCGGTTTCTGATAATTGAAATCGTACATTGCGTCTCTCCGTTACTCGGCAGCCATCCGCGGCGTCGCCGCGTTGATGATCGACCAGATCTTCTGCGGTGTCGCCGGCATGTCGATATGGGTGACCCCATAATCGCGCAGCGCATCGACGACGGCGTTGATCACCGCCGGCGGGCTGCCGATCGCGCCGACCTCGCCAACCCCCTTGGCGCCAAGCGGATTGTGGGTGCACATCGTCGACTCGGTCCCGACATGGATATTCACCAGATTATCCGCGCGCGGCATGGTATAATCCATCAGCGATCCGGACAGGAGCTGGCCGGTCTCGTCATAGACCGCGTGTTCGAGCAGCGCCTGGCCGATCCCCTGGGCCACGCCGCCATGCACCTGGCCGTGCACGATCATCGGGTTGATGACCCGGCCGATATCGTCGACCGCGGTGAAGTTGAGCAGGTTGACGACACCCGTGTCCGGGTCGACCTCGACCTCGCAGATATGGCATCCGCCGGGGAAGGTGAAGTTCTTCGGATCGTAGAACGCCGTCTCGTCGAGGCCCGGCTCGAGTTCGTCATGCGGGTAGTTGTGCGGCACATAGGCCGTCAGCGCGATCTCGCCGAACGCCTTCGACTTGTCGGTGCCGGCGACGGTGAACTTGCCGTCCTTGAACTCGATGTCGTCGACCGAGGCTTCCATCAGGTGAGCGGCGATCTTCTTGCTCTTGGCGATGATCTTGTCGACCGCCTTGACGATCGCCGAGCCGCCGACCGCGAGCGAACGGCTGCCGTAGGTCCCCATGCCGAACGGAATCTTGCTGGTGTCGCCATGCACGATCTCGACCTGCTCGAACGGCACGCCGAGCTGGTCGGCGACGAGCTGGGCGAAGGTCGTCTCATGCCCCTGGCCGTGGCTGTGCGTGCCGGTATAGAGCGTCACCGATCCGGTCGGATGGACCTTCACGTTGGCGACCTCGTAGAGACCGGCCCTTGCGCCGAGCGCGCCAGCCACCGCCGACGGCGCGATGCCGCAGGCTTCGAGATAGGTCGACATGCCGATGCCGCGCAGCTTGCCGCGCTTCGCCGATTCGGCACGCCGAGCCTCGAAACCGCTCCAGTCGGCCAGCTCCATGCAGCGCGCCAGCGTCGCCTCGTGGTTGCCGCTGTCATATTGCAGCGCCACCGGCGTCTGATACGGATAGGCGTCGGCCGGAATGAAGTTGCGCCGGCGGATGGCGACACGGTCCATCCCCATCGTCTTCGCCGCAACGTCGACAAGCCGCTCCAGCAGGAACGTCGTCTCCGGACGGCCGGCCCCGCGATAGGCATCGACCGGCACGGTATTGGTGAAGATCGCCTTCACTTCCGAATAGATCGCGGGCGTCGTGTAGACGCCGGCGAGCAGCGTCGCCGAGAGATAGGTCGGCACCGACGGCGCAAAGGTCGAGAGATAGGCGCCGAGATTGGCCATCGTCTTCACCCGCAGCCCGAGAAACGCGCCATCCTCGGCCAGCGCCAGCTCGGCATGGGTGATGTGGTCGCGGCCATGGGCGTCGGTGATGAAGGATTCGCTGCGCTCGCAGGTCCATTTCACCGGCCGGTTCACCTGCGCGGCCGCCCAGGTCACCGCCGCTTCCTCGATGTAGTGGAAAATCTTGGCGCCGAACCCGCCGCCAACATCGGGTGCGACGACGCGCAGCTTGTGCTCGGGAATCTGCAGCACGAACGCGCCCATCAGCAGCCGGATCACATGCGGGTTCTGGCTGGTGGTGTAGAGCGTGTGTTCGCCGGTCGACTGGTCGAAATCGCCGATCGCCGCACGCGGCTCGATCGGGTTGGGCACCAGCCGGTTGTTGACCAGGTCGATCGTCGCGACCTTGTGGGCCTTGGCGAAGGCGGCATCCACCGCGTCCTTGTCGCCGATATGCCAGTCGAAGCAGACATTGCCCTTGGCGTCGTCATGCACGAGCGCCGCGCCCTCGGCCGTCGCCGCGACCATGTTGGAGACGGCCGGCAGCGGATCGATGTCGATCACGAGGGCCTCGGCGGCGTCCTTCGCCTGGTCGACGGTCTCGGCAATCACCATCGCCACCGCATCGCCGACATACCGGACCTTGCCCTGCGCAAGCACCGGATGCGGCGGCTCGACCATCGGCGAGCCATCCTTGCTGTGAATCTGCCAGCCGCACGGCACGCCGCCGATGCCCGCCTTGGCGATGTCGTCACCGGTGAAAATCGCGACAACCCCCGGCATCGCCCGCGCGGCGGAGGTGTCGATCGACCGGATCACGCCGTGGGCGACATCGGAGCGCTTGAAGACGGCATGGGTCTGGCCGGGGCGGTTGATGTCGTCAGTGTAGTGACCGCGGCCTGAAAGGAACCGGCGGTCTTCCACGCGCTTCGGCGAGTCGCCAATGCCGCCCTTCACGATGTGCGGCAAGGTCGTGTCGTTCATGGATGATCTCCCGAAATTTTTCTTGCGCCCGGAAATACGGGCGCCTTACCTCTTGCGGCCCAAGCCTTATTCGGCGGCCTGCGGCAGCTCGCGCCCGTGCATGAGCGGCCAAGCGGCGGCAATCGCCTTGACGATATTATGATAGCCCGTGCAGCGGCAGATATTGCCTTCGAGTTCCTCGCGAATCTGCTGCTCGGTCAGCCCTTCCGGATGGCTCTCGACCAGATCGATCGCGCTCATCACCATGCCCGGAGTGCAGAAGCCGCATTGCAGACCATGATGTTCGCGGAACATTTCCTGCATCGGGTGCAGCGTGCCATCGGCCGCCGCCAGCCCCTCGATCGTGGTGACCTCGCTGCCATTCGCCTGCACCGCGAGCATCGTGCACGACTTCACCGACTTGCCATCGATCTTGACCACGCAGGCGCCGCACTGGCTGGTGTCGCACCCGACATGCGTGCCGGTCAGGTGAAGGTTTTCGCGCAGCATCTCGACGAGCAGCGTGCGCGCTTCCACCTCGGCGGTCGCCGGCTTGCCGTTCACCGTGAGTTTAACCTGGGGCATTGATTCCTCCGTTCATGATGGCGCGCGACCATCCGCCCGGACGATCCGCTTCCTTCACCCATGATGATGGGGCTATTCGGCGTTGGTCAAGAGAACCGGATGGCTTTCTTGGCGCAAGGTGCGAATTTGACAGAATTTGTCACAGGCCAGTTTGCGCCCTGCCGCAGGCCTGCTAACTGTCCAGCCGCATGCCGGCCCTGCCCTCGCCCATCGCGCTGATCACCAGCCGCCTTCCAGCGCGCCATCGCGACGCGGCGGGCGAGTTGCTGCGCTTCGGCACGGTTGGCGTCTTCGGCCTGCTCATGGATATCGCCGCGGTCTATGCGCTTATCCCCAGCCTCGGTCTGTACGGGGCGGGGATGGCGGCCTATCTCGTCGCGGCAAGCTGCAACTGGATGTTGCACCGGCTCTGGACCTTTCGGGCCCGCGCCCGGCAACCCGCCCACACGCAGTGGTTGCGCTTCCTGTTCGTGAACATGATCGGCTTCTCGATCAACCGCGGCGCCTATTCCCTGCTCATCGCCAGCTTCGCCTTACCCCGTCACTACCCGGTTCTGGCCGTGTGCGCGGGGGCCGTTTCGGGTTTCCTGATTAACTTTCTGCTTTCCCGACGCCTCGTTTTCGTTTAATTAAACACAATCTTCAGTTGTGTTTTTGAAAACCGAGGTCGTTCCGGACCGATGTCGCAAACCGTTTTCCAGTCTCCTGCCAAATCTGCCCGCACCGGGGCGCTGGGCCGAGAGTCGCGTGCGCGCAACCATCGCCCCTGGATTGGCGCGCATGCCGGAATCGGCCTGCTGCTGCTGGCCGATCTCGCCGCCACCTGGCTCGGCCCGCAACTCGGCTCGCAGTTTCTGCTGCCCGCCCCCACCATGGCGCGCGGGCCACTCGACCAGCTCGTTTACGCCGCACTGACCGTCATCACGCTGGCCGGCTCGGGACTGTACGAGGTGGGGCCGGTGCGCGCGCCGCTCGATCACGCCGCGGCGATCGCGCGCGCCCTCGTCGCGGCGGAGGTGCTCTCGCTCCTGCGGATCGCGATGCTGCGGCCGTCGCCGGCCACGCCGCCGCTCGGCACGTCGTTCGGCTGGGCGATTGCCGCCTTTGCCCTGACAGCGGCCCTGCTGTTCGGCGGCCGGGTTGCCGTGGCCCGGATCTGGCGGCGTCATGAGATCGGCGTTGCCCGGGGCGCCGCGGCCCTGGTCACCACCGCGCCGTGCGACCGCTCGGTCTGCGCCCGGCTCGATCGCCTCGCGGATCATCGCCTTGGGTATGTCTTCTGCTGGGGGCTCGCGGGCTCGTCAGGCCTGCGCGCGATTGCCGATGCCGCGACGCTGGAGGCCATGATCCGGTCCGGCCAGATCGGCGATCTCATCGTTTTCATCCGCCGCGGCGACGGGGCGGAGACACGCGCCCGGCTCGACGCGCTGCTCGCCCGCCTCGCCGACCAGCCGGTCAGGATACGTCTCGCCTTCGACGCCGCCGCGGAAATCGGCGCCGGCGACCTCGCGGCGAGTCTCGGGCTTCGCCTCGTCACGGCGCTCGACCGGCCGATCCGGCCGCTGGCCGCATCGGCGAAACGGGGGATGGACATTGTCGGCGCTGGCCTTCTGATCGTTCTGCTGAGCCCGCTCCTCGCCGCCATCGCCCTCGCGCTGCGCCTGTCCGGCCCGGTTCTGTTCCGGCAGCGCCGGATCGGGCTGGACGGCGTGCCCTTCACGGTTTTCAAGTTCCGCACGATGCGCCCGCTTCACGCCACGCAGGGCAACGCCCGCATCGTCCAGGCGCGGGCGGGCGACCGGCGGATCACCCGGCTGGGCCGCCTTCTCCGCCGCCTCTCGCTCGATGAGCTGCCGCAGCTCGTCAACGTGCTGCGCGGCGACATGTCGCTGGTCGGTCCCCGGCCCCACGCGCCGAATACCGGCAGCGGCGACTTCACCTTCGAACAGGCGATCACGTTTTACGGGGTTCGCCACCGGGTAAAGCCGGGGCTGACGGGCCTTGCCCAGGTGCGGGGCCTGCGCGGACCGGTGGACCGGCGCGACCTCGTCGCCGCGCGCGTCGCCGCCGACCTCGATTACATCGAACGATGGTCGGTCTGGCTCGATATCGCGATCCTGCTGCGCACGGTTCCCGCCGTTCTGATCGGGCGCAATGCGGTCTGAACCGCACCTGCTGGCGGGAACGCCGCCCCCCCGCCGCCGCTATGATGCGGATATCGTCATTCTCAGCCATCAGCGGCCGCGCGAAACCCTCGCCGCCCTCCGCTCCGCCGCCGCCCAGACCGGCATGGACAGCCATGTCATCGTGCTCGACCAGGCCTCAAATCCCGCCATGCGCGCGGCCCTGGCGACCGCCGCCAGCCAGTTCGGGCATGTGGCGCTTTATGGCGTCGCGCGAAATTTCGGCGTGCCGGGTGGCCGCAATCTCGCGGCGGCGCTCGGGCGCGGCAGCGCGATCATCAGCCTCGACAACGATGCCGTCTTCGCCGGCCACGACACGGCCGCGCGCGCCGCGCGGCGCCTCGCCGAAGCCGACCGCCTCGGCGCGATCGGCTTTCGTATCCTCGCCGCCGATGGCGCACGCCTCGACCGGACGAGCTGGGGATATCCCGCGCGCCTCGCGCGGCACGCGGCGAGGCATTTTACCGCGACCACCTTCGTCGGCTGCGGCCATGCCCTGTCGCGCGCCTGTTTCGAGCAGCTCGGCGGATACGACGCGACGCTGTTCTTCGCCTGGGAGGAATATGAATTCGCGCGCCGTGCCATCGCGGCCGGCTGGCGGATCGAGCATCACGGCGATCTGGCCGTCATCCACGCGGTGTCGCCCGAAGCGCGCATGGGCTGGAGCGCGGGACGATGGCGCCACTTCGTCCGCAACCGCCTGATCATCGCTCATGACTGGGATGGACCGGCGGGATTCGCGCTGCGCGCCGGCGTCTACCTCGCGCGCGGCGCCATGACCTCCCGCCTCGGCGAGACGGTCGCGGCGATTGCCGAGGCGCGCGCCCTGGCGCGCACCCGCCCCCGGCAGGACAACACCGCCGCCACGCGCCGCTATGTCTTCCGCCACGAAACCCGCCACCGGCTGCCGGGCGCGGCGCGCCTTATCGGCGCCGGCGCCAGCGCGGCGGCCAGTCCGGCACCCATGGCCGCGCACCCTGCACGCCCCGATCCGTCATCCGCCGCACACGCCCCCCCTGAACCGCAGGGCAATCGCGCCATCCCGCCAGACGCTGAAACGGTCGATCACCACACGCCCCCGGCCGCGGCAGGCGCCGCGCAGGGGCTCCGGCGACACCACCACGCGCGCGCCGCCACACCCGCCTTGCGCCGCGGCAGGACCGGCGAGATACAGCACACGCCCACGATCGAACCGGCACCGGCCGCCGGCGCAGACATCGGCCGCCCTGGCCACAAGCACGCGGTCATGGGCGAAGACCGGGCGCCACTGCGCCAGCGTGTAGTTGTCCGGCCGCCGGGATATGAGAACCCGCACCGCCGCGCCATCCCGCACCGCAATGAGTGACGCGGTCGGCGCGACGAGCACATCCGGCGCGCGGCCCATCATCATGCCCGCAATGCCGATCAGAACCAGCGGCGCGCCCGAGAGCCGTGCCCGGCCCCGCAGCAGGCCCAGCAGCGCCATGCCGAAGCCGAGCAGCGCGACCGGCCAGCCCGGGCTTGGCCCGATGACGATGAGGGCGTGCGGCAATGTGCCGACGAACCGGGCGACGGCCAGAATCGCGGCGATTCCCCACCCCATCGGCGCCAGCGCCAGCGCCTCGAGATGCAGCGGCATCAGCAGCAGCGCCACGATCCCCGCGGGCAGCACGATCAGCGCCGTCAGCGGCACCGCGACCAGGTTGGCGAGAATGTAGTATGGCTGCACCTGCTGGAACTGGTAGGCCGCGAAGGGCATCGACGCACCGCCGGCGAGCAGCGAGGTGAAGGCCAGTGCCGCCACATGCCGCCCGAGGCGCTGGCGCCATCCATCCCCCCTATCGCAAACCGGCGGCCCAGCGCCTCGTAGCCGGCAATCAGCGCCAGGACGGCCGAGAAACTCATCTGGAAGCTCGGGCCCGGAACCGATTGCGGCTCGATCAGGATCAGCACGAAGGCCGCCAGCGCCAGCCCGCGCAACGACAGCGCCCGGCGCCCCGCGACGATGCCAAGCAGCACCAGGCCCGCCATCGCGAGACTACGCACGATCGGAACGTGAAAGCCGGTGAGCGCCGCATAGACCAGGCCGCCGGCGAAGGCGACCAGCGAGGCGATGATCTTCGCCGGAACCCGCAGGAGCAGCGCCTCGGACAGTCCGGCCGCGAGGCGCGCCACCGTGAACAACGCGCCCATCACGATACCGACATGCAACCCGGCGACGGCGAGGATATGGGCAAGACCGGCGGTGATGAAATCCTGCCGCTCACGGGCGGGAATCGCCGACTCGAACCCGGTCAGCAAGGTCGCCGCCACCGGCCCGGTCTCCGGCGGCATGGCGTTCAGCACCCGGGCGGCGATCGCCTCGCGCAGCCGCCTCAGGGCGCCGGCCCATCCCGGCCGGCCGGCGCGGGTGATGACGACCTTGCTGACCGCGAAGCCGACCGCGCCAATCCCGGAGAAAAACTGGTCCCGCCCGAACTGAAGTTTTCACTGAT
This sequence comes from Acidocella sp. C78, assembly GCF_907164655.1. Lineage (NCBI taxonomy): Bacteria > Pseudomonadati > Pseudomonadota > Alphaproteobacteria > Acetobacterales > Acidocellaceae > Acidocella > Acidocella sp. C78. Next base: position 110,376 of record NZ_CAJQZK010000002.1, on the reverse strand, counting down.
TCGAAAGCAAATTCCCTGTATTTATCGGTGAACTTCGAGATCTGATTTTGCCGCTTACTGGACACGCATGGGGTCGATCCCGATCAGGGCGAAGGCGGTGGTTTGCAGCGACGTGGGGTTTGCCAGAGCGGTGAAGGTGGCGTTCGGCGCCTTGGGTAGGGAGGCGGTGTTGAGGGTCTGTGTGGCGAGATGCGCCATCAGGTCGGTGAAGCTCGAAATCGGCAGGTTCTGGTCGTTGCGGCGTCGCCCGCGCTTGCGATCGGCGGCCGGGGATATCGATGCGGGGGCAACCGGCGATGAGCGTTCAGTTTCCGCGCCTGGCCGGTCGTGATCCTGGAACAGCAGGGGCTTGAGGGCGTCGCGCAGATGCCATTCGACGTAATAGGCCATCATGCAGAGGAAGACGTGGGCACGCACCCGCGGCGAGAGCCAGTGATGCACCGGGCGGATCGCGAGATCGACCGATTTGAGGGACCGGAACGCCCGTTCCACCCGTGAGAGATCCTTGTAGGCTGACACGGCTTCGGTCTCGCTCATGACGTCCGCGCTCACACTGGTGCGGATGACATAGATGCCGTCGAGGGCCGCCTCGCGCGCGATGCTGGCGGCGTTGCGCTGGAAATCGAAGCGGCTGGCGGTGATGGTGAGATCGAAATGCTTGGCCATCTTGCGCTGGTTGATCACCGCCCCCACCGCCAGCCCGATCGCGGCCTCGCCATGAAGAGGAGCGCGTTTGCGCCGTGTCGCATCCCGGATCCGCGCCAGTTCCGTCTCGGTGGCCACGAGCAGCGCCTCGCGCTTGCGCCGTCGTTCGGTCGCCAGGGCGGCGTTGCGACAGGCGATCAGCCGCTCGCCCGGATAATCGGGCGACGTGATCGCGGCGATATCGCGCTCGTCGAACAGCGACATCTGCAGCGGTCCCTCGGCAAGATCCTGGATCTGCCCCGCGCGCAGGCAGCTGATCCAGTCCAGCCCCGCCGGCTTGATCGTCTCGCGGATCCGCGCCGTGGTGATCATTCCGCGATCACCCACCAGGACGACGCGCTCGAGATGGAACCGGCGCTTGAGTTTCTCCACCTGGGCGGCGATCGTCGCCGGATCGGCGGTGTTGCCTTCGAACACTTCCACTGCGATCGGCCGCCCCTCGCGATCGCACAGCAGACCATAGACGATCTGCGGCCGATCGGGCCGGTGATCCCGGCTGTATCCGTGGTGTGCCAGTTCGCAATGCCGGCCTTCGAGGTAGGATGAACTGACGTCGTAGAGCACCAGCGTGCCGTCGCGCAGATGGCGCCTTGCAAACTCCCGTTCGATCCGCCCCTGCTGCGTGCCCAGCCAGTCCAGCGCCGCATAGATCTCGCGCTCTTCAATGACACCGAGATCAAGCATCTGCCCGAGGCTCGATGTTGCGGTCTCCGGGTTCAGGCCGCGCAGGGTCGAGAGCTTCGATCCCGGCGCGATCACCCGGCCGGCGATCAGCGCCAGGGCGAGACTGCGCTCGCGCGACGCCCTCCGGCCCAGCAGGCGGGGTATCCCGAGCTTGCGCATCATCCCGAGTGCCGCCGCCACATGACCATGCGGCAGCGAACGCCGGATCTCCAGCGCCTGATCGGCACCACCAACCACCGCGCCACCCGCGAGCAGCGCTCGTAGGCCATCGATCAACGCGGGCGGCATCTGGCTCAGATTGGCGATGGTACGCTTGTGAACCTTCCGCCCCTCGCGGAAACTCTCCCGCAACAGCACGGCCGGCGCCGATCGGCCATTCGGAACCACATCGATGAACATAACCCGAGCGAATCACAGATCGAGTCGCACCGCAAGCCCCATTTATGGACACAAAACGCTCGCAAGAAATCAGCGCTACGCGAGGCTATCCGCCACGTTCAGGTCATTCCCAAGTAAAAACTTCAGCCCGAACGACCACCCGCCGGGATAGGCCGGGCGCGAGGGGGCGAACAGAAAGGCGCGCACATGGATAACGTCTCCGGCCGCAAGACCAAGATCGTCGCCCTTGCGAAGCTTGACCCGCACCGCGCGGGCCAGCGCAGGCCCGCCATTCAGCCGTGGCGATGCGAGTCTGACCCGGCGGCCGGTCGCGAGGAGATCGATCGAGCTGACGCGCCCGGCAACGGTGACCACGCCATGCGGCACCAGGATCGGCGGCGGCATCGCCATCGTCTGCCACTGCGCCCGACCGAAGCCGAGCGCCGCGAAAAGGGCCAGGGCGGCGATGCGCCGGAAAACCGGCCCATGCCAGCCAAAGGCAAGGCCGCCGCCCGCCACGACGATCGCCACGGGCGCGATCCACACGGGCGGTTCCCGGTCAAGATCGAAATAGAGCAGCACGCCGGCCAGCATCGCAACCGGCAGGAACAGGACGATGCGCCCGGCATAGGACGCGGTGCTATAGCCGGAAACCGGCGATTCGATCGCCGCCGGCCTCGTCGTTCTGTCGATGGTCAGTCCGGCGCCCAAAGGATGACTCAACTAAAAGTTGAGTTATCCTATTTCATCCCGGATCGTTGCGAAAGCGCAAAATCAGGCGAGCGCCGCGATGGCGAGGACGAGGGAGAGGCCTGCGATGGCGAGCGTGGCGTGAATCGCCAGCAGCAGGCCCGGAATGCGCCGCCCGCGCGAGGCGATGACGATCACGGAAAGGCCAAGGCAGAGGGCAAGCCCGAGCAGGAGTTCCGCGCCGGCGCCAAACCCGCCAAGCCCCATGCGCGGCGCCACCGGATGGCGATCCAGCGAGACGACAAGAGCCGCAAGACCAAGACTGCCGACGACGCCGTGCAGCATGGCCTTCGCGCCCGCATCGCTGGTCGGGCGCTCACCCCTGTCCCGCGTGGCGTCGAACGCCAGCCACGCACCGATCGCGGCGGCCAGCAGCAGCAATCCGAGAGCATCCGTCATGCGCGGGAAGATGGCGCCGCGATGGCGCACGCGGCAAGTGCACAACGCGGTGAGCGGGCGGATTTGGGCATCCGCCTGCGCAACCCAGCGGGTGATGCTCTGATCATCAATATCACAGAGCACGACATCAGAGCGCCGGCGGGCGGGGTCACCCGATCGGATGACGCGCCCGGTGCCGCCGGCCGGATCGCCGCGTCGTCAGGATTGCTGACGACGGAGGAATGCCGGGATATCGATGCCGATTTCCTCGTTGTGGCTGAGCCGCACGGCCGCACGCGGCTCATGCTGCTGCTGCTGCGGAAGATGGTGGGACGCGCCATCCGGCGCCCCGACATGCGGCAGGTCGCGCGGGGCCTGTTGCGGCGGATAGGACGCCTCATCCCGCGCCGGCCAGGCCGGCATCGCCGCCCGCGGCGGCTCTGCCGCCGGCTGGACGGGCTGGGGCGCGGCCGCGCTGCGGAACCCATTGGTCATCCGGCTGAACAGGCTCTGCTTGCGGGGCGGCTCGGCGGCCCGGGGCGCCTCACGATAGGCCGCCGGCGCCGAAATCGGCGCCCTTGCCGGCGCTTCCGGCTGGGCATACTGGCGCGGGGCCACAGGAGCGGCCGCAGGCTGGGGATGCAGCACCTGCGGCTGCGGCTGAGGCTGGGGCTGGGGCTGATGCAGGCCGACCGTCGGCGCGGCCGGACCGGCCGGCGCCTGAACCTGTGCCGCGACGGTGGCATTCGCCTCCACCATCACGCTGTCGCCCGACACCGCGGCAAGGCGCGGCCGCTCGGCCTGCGCGGGCACTGGCGTGTCGATCCCGGTCGCCACCACCGAAATCCGGACCCGGCTGCCGAGACTCTCGTCGAGCGCCATGCCAACCATGATGTTGGCATCCTCGTCGACTTCCTCGGCAATGCGGTTCGCCGCCTGGTCAAGCTCGTGCAGCGAGAAGTCGGAACTGCCGGTGATGTTGATCAGCAGCCCGCGCGCGCCCTTCATGTTGGTGTCTTCGAGCAGCGGATTGGAAATCGCCGCCTCCGCCGCGCGGATCGCGCGATCCTCGCCCTCGGCCTCGCCGGTGCCCATCATCGCCTTGCCCATCACCGACATCACCGAACGGATATCGGCATAGTCGAGATTCACCAGGCCCGGGACCACCATGAGGTCGGTAACGCCGCGCACGCCCATGTACAGCACATGGTCGGCCATCTCGAAGGCTTCCTTCCAGCCCGTCCGCTCGTTGGCCACCTTGAAAAGGTTCTGGTTCGGAATCACGATCAGCGTGTCGACGAACTGCTGCAGCTCGTTGATCCCGTCCTCGGCCGAACGCAGGCGGCGCCGCCCCTCGAAGGCGAAGGGCTTGGTCACCACACCGACCGTCAGGATGCCGCGCTCGCGCGCCATCCGCGCGATCACCGGCGCCGCACCCGTGCCCGTGCCGCCGCCCATGCCCGCGGTGATGAACACCATATGCGCGCCGTCGAGATGCCGTGCCAGATCTTCCGACGCCTCCTCGGCCGAGGCCTTGCCGATTTCCGGCCGCCCGCCCGCGCCATTGCCCTGGGTGATATGCGGCCCGAGCTGGATGCGGCGCTCGGCGCGCGAGAGCATCAGCTGCTGCGCGTCGGTATTGGCGACGACGAATTCCACGCCCGGCAGGTTCAGCGCGATCATGTTGTTGACCGCGTTCGTGCCGCCGCCGCCAACGCCGATCACCGTGATGCGCGGCGTGAAATCTGTCTGTGTCGTGGTCTGTCGGATCAGGTTCAGGGTCATGTCTGCGTCTCCTGGCAGGCGGGCGTGAAACGGGGGGCGGCGGGGATGCGATCGCGATCTGTCATCACATCCGCCGCACGAGAAAATTCATGAATCGGGCCAGCCGGCCCTGCGGCGCGGCGAGGCTGAAGTCGATGTCATGCATCGTCTGGCCATCGCCGGTGGCGAAGGCGAGCAGCCCGATCATCGTGGCGAAATTCGGCCCGGTGGCCGCGTCGGGCAGGCCGATCACACCGAGCGGCTTGCCGATCCGCACCTGGCGGTCGAGGATCTGCGCCGCGAGTTCGCGGGCACCGACCAGTTGCGATGCGCCGCCGGTCAGCACCACGCGCGCCCCAGCGGCGCGGCCAAGCCCGGATGTCTCGATCCGGTCGCGCACCAGCTCGAAAATCTCCTCGAGCCGCGGGCGGATGATCGAGACCAGGGCGCTGCGCGGCACCTTGGCGATCTGGTGCTCCGCCTCGCCCACGAGCGGCACGGGCAGCAATTCGCGGGCGTCGTCAGGGCTTTCCTGGCAAGTGCCATACAGCGTCTTCAGCCGCTCCGCATGCGCCACCTGGGTGGAGAGCAGCCGGGCCACGTCGTTGGTGACGTGATTGCCGCCGACCGGCAGTTGCGCCGTGTGCAGCATCTGCCCCTCGGCGAAGATCGCGATCGTCGTCGTCCCGCCGCCCATGTCGATCACGGTCGCGCCGAGTTCGCGCTCATCCTCCACCAGCGTGGCAAGGCCCGAGGCGAACGGCGCCGACACCATCGAGGCAATCTCGAGTTCGCAGCGCTCAAGACAGGCGGTGACGCTCTTGATCGCCGTGGTGGCGGCGTCGACCACGTGAAGCTGCGCGGTCAGCGTGTCGCAATAGAGGCCGCGCGGATCGGCGACGCCGCCGGTCTCGTCGGTGGAGAAATTGAGCGGCAGGGCATGGATCGTGCCGCGCCCCTCGGATGCCGCGCGGGCCCGCGCCTCGCGCACCACGCGGCGGATGTCATCCTCGGTCACGGCGCGGCCGTCGATCGGCCATTGCACGTTGAACAGCCGGCTCTCCGGCTGCCCGCAGGAGAGGTTCACCGTGACCGATTTCAGCCGCATGTCGGCCTGATCCTCGGCCGCGCCGACAGCGGCGCGGATGGCCTTCTCCGCCTCTTCCAGATCGACGATGCCGCCCGACTTCACGCCCCGCCCGCGCTGCCAGCCGAAGCCGAGCGCGCGCAGCCGTCCGTCGCTCTCGGCGCGGCCGATCAGGCAGGAAATCTTGGTCGAGCCGATATCCAGCACGCCGAACGGGCCGGAGCGCGCGGGCTGGCGGCGCGCGTCCTGCTGGCGAGGATCGGCCCGTGTCGCGGTGAGTGTCGCGCGGCGGGAGAGATCGTTCATGCCCGTGCCTCCCTCATGAATTGTGCTTCCCTGCGGCGGTCGATGGCGTTGCGGCTTCGGTCACGAAACCTTTCGGATAGGGGCGCACCACCAGCCGGTCGGCCAGCCGCAGATCGATCCGGCGCACCGGCCGCTCCAGCAGGCGGATCTTCCGCTCCGCCTGCATCAGCACGGCGAGCGCGCGCGCCGGATGGGAATCCGGCAGTTCCACAACCGTCCTGTCCCGCAGGATCAGGTTCCAGCGCAGCCGGTCGATCCGCTCGGCCGCGACGACCTTCGAAGCGATCGCGGGGAACCGCGCGAGCAGGTCGAGCAGGTCCTGCGCATGTTTCGGCGCGCCGGCGCCGACCAGCAACCGCAGGCTCGGGTCATGCACGCGTGCCGCGCCAGCGTCGCGATCCTCCAGCACGGCGCCGCCGGGGCCGACCAGCGCGAAACGTCCGTCCGGCCGCTGCCAGATCGCGAGGGCGCGGCGCTCGGTTACCTCGATCCGCAACGTGTTCGGCAGCACGCGCTCGACCACGGCGGTGCGGACAAGGCCCAGCGCGCCGACCCGCGCCGCCACCGCCGCCGGCGAGACCGCAAAGATCGGCTGGCCCCGCTCGACGTCGATGACCCGCTCGACCACGGCGCGCGAGCCCGGCGCCACGCCCTGCAACTCGATATGGGCAACACGGAATCCGGCGTCCGCCGCCAGGCTCGCCGCCGCCGCGCGCACGGGCCGGACCACGGCGACCACGCCGCGCAAGCCGAGCGGCACCGCGATCAGCAGAAGAACGACGACGCCCAGCACCGCCGTCGGCCGCCCCGCCCGCCGCAACCGGCGCAGCAGCAGGGTGCGCGGGCTCGGCCGGTCCTGCACCTTGGTCTTGCGCGACCTCACACGCGGCATGCGGCGTTCTCCACCATCCAGGCGCACAGCGCGGGGAAATCGATGCCGCAATGGGCCGCCTGCTCGGGCAGCAGCGAGGTCGGCGTCATGCCCGGCTGGGTGTTCACCTCCAGCAGCACCAGCCGGTTCGTTTCGTCATCATATCTGAAATCCGCGCGCGTCGCCCCACGGCAGCCAAGCGCCCGATGCGCCGCGACCGCGACATCCCGCGCCCGCGCGCCGACCGCGGGCGTCACCTGCGCGGGAATCTCGTGTCGCGAGGCGCCGGCCGCGTATTTCGCCGTATAGTCGTAAAACCCCTCGGCGCGGATTTCAGTGACGGCCAGCGCCCGGTCCTCGAGCACGGATACGGTGAGTTCCCGCCCGGGGACATATTCCTCGGCCATCGCCACCGCTCCGTGGCGCCAGGCATGCGCGATGTCGGCACGGCGATTATCGCCGTCGCGCAGGATGAACACGCCGACCGACGAGCCCTCGTTCACCGGCTTGATGACATAGGGCCGCGGCAGCGGATCGGCCGCCGCGAGTTCGTCGAGCGGGACGATGCGGTGCCGCGCCAGCGGCAGGCCGGCGGCGGCGAAAACCGCCTTGGCTGCGCCCTTGTCCATCGCCATCGACGATGCCCGCACGCCGGAATGGGTATAGGGGATACCCATGTAGTCGAGCACGCCCTGGATCGTCCCGTCCTCGCCGAAACGGCCATGCAACGCGTTGAACACAGCGTCCGGCGCCGGCGTCAGCGCCGCGATCACCGCGCCGAGATCGGCGCCGACCTCGATCTCGAACACGTCATATCCGGCCTGGCGCAGCGCCGCCGCGACCTGCCGTCCGGAAGCGAGGCTGACCTCGCGCTCCTCCGAAATGCCCCCGAGCAGGATCGCGACGCGCTTCATGCCGCCCCCCGGCCCGGCAGGCCGACCCGGCGGATTTCCCAGATCAGCTCGATGCCGGTCAGCTCGCGCACGCGCCGGCGCACCGTCTCGCCCAGCCCTTCAATATCCGCAGCCGTCGCCTCGCCGAGATTGATCAGGAAATTGCAGTGCTTTTCCGAAACCTGGGCGCCGCCGTGAACGAGCCCGCGGCAGCCCGCCTCGTCGATCAGCCGCCAGGCCTTGTCGCCCTCGGGGTTGCGGAAGGTCGAGCCGCCCGTTCGCGCCCGCACCGGCTGCGTCGCCTCGCGGCTCGCGCGGATCTCCGCCATCCGCGCCGCGATCGCCGCCGCGTCGCCCGGCCGCGCGTGCAGCCGCGCCCGCACCACGATCCCGCCCTCCGGCAGCCGCGCGTGCCGGTAGGTCAGCGCGAGATCGCCAGCGGCATAGCGCGCCACCGTCCCGTCCGCCCGACGATCTCGGCCCAGTCCAGAACATCGCGGATCTCCGCGCCATAGGCGCCGGCATTCATCGCCACGGCGCCACCGAGCGAGCCCGGAATGCCAGAGAGGAATTCGAGTCCCGCGAGCCCCGCCGCCGCCGCATGCTCGGCGATCGTCGCGTCGAGCGCCGCCGCCCCGCCACGATTCCATCCGGCTGAACCTCGATTTCGGCGAATCCGCGACCAGCCGCACGATCACACCCCGATCCCGCCATCCCGCACGATGAGGTTGGACGCGGCGCCGATCGGCAGCACCGGCACTTCCGGCGCGAGGGCGGCGAGAAAACGGCTCAGATCCTCGATATCGGCGGGGCGGAACATCACCTCCGCCGGCCCGCCGACGCGGAACCACGTCACCGGCCGAGCGGCACATCGAAGCCGATGCGTCCGCGCACCGCCGGCAGCGCGGCGCGCCAGTCGGCCATGACCGGTGCCGCCATCATCGCATGCCCCCGGCGCCGCGGCGGGTGGTCTCGATCAGCGCCTGCAACTGGTTGGGCAGCGCCTGCGCCCAGTTGGTGATCGACCCGGCGCCGAGGCACACCACGTAATCGCCGGCACGCGCCATCGCGTTGATCATCTCGGCCAGATGATCGGGGCTGCCGAGCGAGACGACCGATTTGTGGCCACGCGCCCGCAGCCCCTCCACCAGCGCGTCCCGGTCGATGCCCGGAATCGGCTCCTCGCCCGCCGGGTAGACATCGGCGACGATCACCTTGCCCGCATCGTTCATGCAGGTGCAGAAATCCTCGAACAGCGTGGCCAGCCGCGAATAGCGATGCGGCTGCACCACCGCGATCACGTCCCTCGCCCCGGCCTGCCGCGCCGCCCGCAGCACCGCCGCGATCTCGACCGGGTGATGGCCGTAATCGTCGATCACGGTAATGCCGGCCACCTCGCCGGTCTTGGTGAACCGCCGCTTCACGCCGCGGAAACTCGCCAGCGCCGCGCGCAGATCGACCTCCGGCACCTCCATCTCGATGCCGATCGCGATCGCCGCCAGCGCGTTCTGGACGTTATGGTTGCCAAGCATCGGCAGGCGAATCGGCGCGAGCACCCGCTCGCGCCCGGCCACGCGTTCGGACAGGCGCACCTCGAATGTCGCGCCATTGCGGTCGGACATGATCCGCTCCGCCCGCACATCCGCCTGCGGCGACAGGCCGTAGGTGATCAGCCGGTGATCCGACAGGTCCGGAATCATCCGCTGTACGCCGGGATGATCGATGCACAGGACCGCAAACCCGTAGAACGGGATGTTCGAGACGAACTGGCGATATCCCGCCTCCATCGCCTCGGCGGAGCCCCAATGGTCGAGGTGCTCGGGGTCCATGTTGGTGACGACCGCGATCACCGCCGGCAGGCGGAGAAAGCTGCCATCGCTCTCATCGGCCTCGACCACCATCCAGTCGCCGCCGCCGAGCCGCGCATTGGTGCCATAGGCGTTGATGATCCCGCCATTGATCACGGTCGGGTCGAGCCCCGCGCCTTCCAGCACGGCGGCGACCAGGCTCGTCGTCGTCGTCTTGCCATGGGTGCCGCCGATCGCGACCGACCAGCGCAGCCGCATCAGCTCGCCCAGCATCTCGGCGCGCCGCACCACCGGGATCATCCGCTTGCGCGCCGCCTGCACCTCGGGATTGTCGCGCGGCACCGCGGTCGACACCACAACGACCTGCGCGCTGCCGAGATTCCCCGCGTCATGCCCGATCGCGACCGGAATCCCGGCCGCGCGCAGGCGCGCGACATTGGCGTTTTCCGAAAGGTCCGACCCCTGCACCGAATAGCCGAGATTGTGCAGCACCTCGGCGATGCCGGACATGCCGATCCCGGCAATGCCGACGAAATGGATCGTCCCGATCGATAGCGGCATGGCCCTCATCGCACGCGCTCCGCGATTGCCGAAAGAACAAGATCGGCCAGCCGCGCCGCCGCCCCCTCGATCCGCGCGCCGGTCGACGCCTCGGCCATCGCCGCGAGGCGGGCCGGGTCCTCAAGCAGGGTGCCGAGCGCGCGGGCCAGAAGTTCGGGCGTCGTTGTCGCCTGGTCGAGCCGGAGCGCGCCGCCGCACCGCGCGAGAACATCGGCATTGTGCCGCTGGTCGGTGTTGATCGCGAGCGGAATGAAGATCGCCGGCCGCCCGATCGTCGCCACCTCGGCGACGGTCGATCCGCCGGAGCGCGCAATCAGCAGTTGCGCCGCCGCCATGCGCGGCGCCACATCGCTGAAGAAGGGCGCCAGCTCATGCCCGATCCCCGCGGCATCGAGCGCGCCGCGCGCTTCGCCGATCGCCTCAGCCGGACACTGCATGGTCAGCACGATCCGCCGGCGCAACGCCTCGGGCAGCAGCGCCAGCGCCGCCGGCACAAGGGCGGCGAACACGCGTGCGCCGAGCGAGCCGCCCAGCACGAGCAGCCGGATAGTCCCTCCGTTCGTGGTCCCCCCGGGCGTCGTCTCCCCGGGCGGCGCATAGGGCGATGCGGCAAGCGCCGAGATGGCGGCGCGCACCGGATTGCCGGTAACGGTCGCGCGCGCCCTTGCGGGCAGCCCCGCGGTGGCTTCGAAACTCAGCGCGATATGGTCGGCGAACCGCGCGAGGAAGCGGTTGGCGCCGCCAAGCACCGCGTTCTGGTCGTGCAGCACGATGGCGGGGCGCCGCCGCAGCGTCGCCGCCGCGAGAACCGGCGGCACCGAGGGATAGCCGCCGAACCCGACAACGGCGGCGGCATCGAGTTTCGCGAGAATGCGCCGCGCCGCGCCCGTGCCGCGCGCGAGTTGCGCCATACCGGACAGGCGGCGCCCAAGGCTTCGCCCCGCCAGCCCGGCGCCGGCCAGAACATGCCTCTCGCAGCCCTCGAACACCGGCGACTTGAGCGCGGCGGACCGTGCATCGGTCATCAGCACGATCCGCTGGCCGCGCCGCATGAGTTCATCGGCCACCGACTCCGCCGGAACCATGTGGCCACCGGTGCCGCCTGCCGCGATGACGATCGGATGCAGCATCGCGCCCCTCATGCCACCCGGTCCTGCGCGCCAAAGCTGAACAGCCCGTCCGCCGCACTCTCGGCATGCGACCGGCGCCGCGTCAGGGCCAGCAGGAAGCCCATTTGCAAGCCCGTCGCCAGCACTGCGGAGCCGCCATAGGACAGGAAGGGCAGCGTCATTCCCTTGGTCGGAATCATCGACAGCGACGACGCCATGTTGATGAAGGCCTGCAAGCCGAAACTGGTCAGCAGACCCGTCGCGGCAAGGGCGGCGAACGGATCGGTCTCGCGCAGCACCCGCGCGAGGCCGCGAAGCACGATCACGGCGTAAAGCGCGATGATGCCGAGGCAAAGAAACATGCCGAACTCTTCTCCCGCCACCGCGAACACGAAATCGGCGCGCGCATCCGGCAGGTAATGTTTCACCTGCCCCTCGCCCGGCCCGCGCCCCCAGAGGCCGCCATTGGCGAAGGCCGACAGCGCGGTGATCGCCTGGTAGGCCTTGTCCTTCGTCGGGTGCAGGAACAGCATCACCCGCTTGTGGACATGCGCGATCAGCTCGAAGGCGGCGATCCCGCCGATCCCGAACCCGGCAAGACCGAGACCGACAAAGGCGGGATTCAGTCCATCGAGGAAAAGCTGGACAAAGAACGTCGCCAGCACGAGCGCGGTGGTCCCGACATCCGGCTGGCGCAACAGGATCAGCACGACGATGGCGTTCAGCCCCACCGCCGCGAACATGCCCGGAAACCCCGGCGTGCGGCGCCGTTCGGCCAGCAGCCACGCCGAGGCGATCACGAGCGCCGGCTTGAGGAACTCCGAGGGCTGGATGGTAAAGCCCGGCAGCGCGATCCAGCGCCGTCCGCCATCCACAACGACGCCATGGACCAGGGTGAAGCCGGTCAGCACCAGAAACACCACCCCGATCGCGAGCGCCGCGAGCTTCACATGGTGCAGGTCGAGCATCGAGACGCCGACCATCAGCAGGCCCGAGGCGAACAGATAGACGATCTGGCGGACCATCACGATCGTGTTCGGATCGTCGAGCGACAGGCTGTTCGCCGGCGTCGCCGCGAAGGCGAGCACATAGCCCACGCCCACCAGCAACAGCAGGGCGGTGAGCATGACGCGGTCGACGCTCCACCACCACCGTCCGACGACCGAATCATCCGCGCGGGAAAGGACGGGCATTACATCGCCTCCATCTGACCGAGGCGCATGGCCAGTTCGGCGAAGCGCCGCCCCCGCGCGGCATAATCGGTGAACTGGTCGAAGCTCGCCGCTGCCGGCGAGAGCAGCACCGTGCCGGCGCCCATATGCCGCGCCGCCGCGAAGGCGGCGGGAACCGCGCGTTCGAGCGTCTGCGCGTGTTCGAACGATACACCCGCGTCACCGAGCGTCGCCGCGAAGATGGCCGCATCGCGACCGATCAGCACCGCATGGGCAATGCGGGAGAACCACGGCGCCAGCGATTCGATGCCGCCGTCCTTGCCGATTCCGCCGGCGATCCAGACCAGGCGGTCATGGCAGTCGAGCGCCCGTGCCGCCGACTCGGCGTTGGTCGCCTTGCTGTCATCGATGAAGGCGACGCCCGCAACCGTGGTGACGAGGCGCTGGCGATGCGGCAGGCCGGGAAAGGACCGCATCGCCCCGCCGATGGCCTCGCGCGGCACGCCGAGCGCGAGCGCGATCGCCGCCGCGGCGGCCGCGTTCTGCGCGTTGTGCGTGCCGGGGAGCGCGCCGGCCGCGTCGAGATCGGCGATGACACCGGCATGATCGACCAGCATCCGGCCGCGCGCGAAAATATCCGCGGCCCGGCTGCCGGAAATCCGCACGACTCGTCCCGCGTTTCCCTCGAATCGGTCGGCCATCGCCGCCGTCAGGGCGTCGTCGATTCCGAACACGGCAACATCCCCCGCCGCCTGCCCGGCAAAAAGCCGAGACTTTGCAGCTTCATATCCCGCCATATTGCCATGGCGGTCGAGGTGATCGGGGGTCAGATTCAGCATTGCTCCAGCACAGAAGCGCATGTTTTCGATTCGCTCCAACATGTAGCTGGACATTTCGAGCACATAGACGCCGTCATCGCCGAGCGGTGGCAGGGCGAGCGCGGCCGGCCCCAGATTGCCCCCCGCCGCAACCTCGACCCCCGCCTCGGCGAGGATATGCGCAAGCAGCGCCGTGGTGGTGGACTTGCCGTTGGTGCCGGTGATGCCGACGAACCGCGCAGCGCTTCCCGAGCAGCGAACGGCCCGGAACAGCAATTCGGCATCGGTCAGAATCGGCACGCCGGCCGCGATGGCCGCCGCCGCCTCGGGGTGCGGCGCCGGCAGCGCGTGCGGAATGCCCGGCGAAAGCACCAGCCCGTCGAGACGCGATGCCGCGCTCGGCCGGCCGAGCGCGAAGCCCTCGGCGGCGGCGGCGCCGCGCCGCGCCGCGTTATCGTCCCACGCGATGACCTCGGCCCCCATATCCCGGAGCGCCCGCGCCGCCGGCAAACCATTCACCCCGAGCCCCATCACCGCGTAATGCCGCCCCGCGAACACCGGTTTCCACGTTTTCACTGGCGCGCTCATCGGATTTTCAGGGTCGCGAGGCCCATCAGCGCGAGGATCATCGCGACGATCCAGAACCGGATCACCACGGTCGGCTCGGCCCAGCCCTTCTTTTCGAAATGGTGATGCAGCGGCGCCATCAGGAACACGCGCCGCCCCGTCCTTTTATACCAGAACACCTGCACGATGACCGAAACGGTCTCGACGACGAAGAGTCCGCCGGTGATCGCCAGCACGATCTCGTTCTTGGTCGCCACCGCCACCGAGCCCAGCGCGCCGCCGAGCGCGAGCGAGCCGGTATCGCCCATGAACACGGCGGCGGGCGGCGCGTTGAACCAGAGAAAACCCATGCCCGCGCCGATCAGCGCCGAGCAGAACACGGCCAGTTCTCCCGTTCCGGGCACGAAATTGATTTCGAGGTAATGCGCGAAGATCCGGTTGCCGACCAGATAGGCGATCAGCGCGAACACGCCGGCGGCGATGATCGTCGGCACGATGGCGAGTCCATCGAGTCCGTCCGTCAGGTTCACCGCGTTGGACGCGCCCATCATCACGAACATCGCAACCAGCGGAAACAGCGGTCCGAACGGGATCATCAGATTCTTGAACATCGGCACGGCGAGCGAATCGGCGATCGAGCCCGGCATCAGCCGGGTGATCCACACCGCAGCACCCAGCCCGAGCGCGGCCTGCACGACGAGCTTGATCCGCCCTGGCACGCCCTTGGTGTTGCGCTTGGTGAGCTTGAGAAAATCATCGGCGAAGCCGAGCGCGCCATAGCCGATGGTGATCATCAGCACCGCCCAGACATAGCCGTTGCGCGGATCGGCCCAGAGCAGCGTGGAGACGGTCAGCGCGATCAGGATCAGGAAGCCGCCCATCGTGGGCGTGCCCTTCTTCTCGATCAGATGACGTTCCGGCCCATCGGCACGGATCGGCTGGCCCTGCTTCTGGAGCGATTTGAGCCAGCGGATCAGCCCTGGCCCCAGCAGGAAACTCACGATCAACGCCGTCAGGCACGCGCCGCCCGCGCGGAACGTGATGTAACGGAACAGGTTCAGGACATGGAAGGCCGAGACATGCGGCAGAAGCAACGCGTAAAGCATCAGAATTCATCCTCGAGCGCCGCGACCACATCACGCATCCGCGACCCGTAGCTCCCCTTCACCAGAACCGCGTCGCCCTCGGCAAGAGCCGCGCGCACCGCCGGCGCGAGGGCGGCGGCATCGGCCGCCCAGGCGCCCCGCTGGCGCTGCGGCAGGGCATCGAACATCACGCGCATATGTGGCCCGCAGGCAAAAACGAGATCGGCGACGCCGGCCACCGGTGCTGCGAGATCACGATGCTCGGCATCGGCGAAGTCGCCGAGTTCGAGCATGTCGCCGAGCACGGCGATGCGCCGGCCGGGCAGCAGGGCGAGAACCTCGAGCGCCGCGCGGACGGAATTGCCCGAGGCGTTGTAGCTTTCGTCGAGCAGCGTGACGCTCGCGCCATTGACGATCGCCCGACGCCGCGCCCCGCGGCCGGCCATGGGCGCAAATCCGTCGAGCGCCGCGGCCGCCCGCGCCGGGTCGAGCCCGAGCGCCGCCGCCGCCGCCAACGCCGCCACCGCATTCATCGCCATGTGTGTCCCCGGCGCGGCGAGGTGGCACCGGAGCGGGATGCGCAGGATATTCGCCGCCACCGCAACCCCGTCGGCATCGTTCACCGCCTCGATCAACATGGCTTCGGCGTGTTCGTCCGCACCGAAGCTGATCACGCTCACGCCATCCCCCGCCCGGCGCGCAAGCCGCGGCAGGAACGGCCCGCGCGGCAGCACGGCGGCGCCGCCCGGCACCAGGCCGCGCAGCAAATCCGCCTTCTCGTCGGCGATCGCCTCGATGGAGCCCATCAGCCCCAGATGCGCCGATCCGATCGCGGTGATGATACCGACATGCGGCCGCGCGAGGGCTGCAAGCGGCGCGATCTCGCCCGGATGGTTCATGCCGATTTCCACCACCGCGAAATCCGCATCGGCCGGCAGCCGCGCGAGGGTCAGCGGCACGCCGATATGGTTGTTGAACGACGCCTCGGCCGCATGGGTGGCGCCGAACGCGGCGAGGATGCGCCGCAGCATCTCCTTGGTGGTGGACTTGCCGACCGACCCGGTCACCGCGACCACCCGCGCCCGGCTGCGCGCCCGGCCGAATGCGCCGAGCGCGGTCAGCGCGGCCTGCACATCCTCGACGAGCAATGCCGGCCCGGCGCCGACATCGCGCGACACGAGCACGCATGAAGCGCCCCGCGCCTCGGCATCGGGCACGAAATCATGCCCGTCGCGGGCATCCGACAAGGCGACGAACAACTCGCCCGGCGCGATCGTCCGGCTGTCGATCGAGACACCGGCAGCCGCCGCCTCGCCGCGCAGCCAGGTGCCGCTGGTGGCGGCGGCAAGGTCGCGCGCGGTCCACAAGGCGTTCATGCCGCGAGGTCCCTGATCACCGCCGCATCGTCGAAGGGCAGCACCACATCGCCGACGATCTGCCCGCTCTCGTGCCCCTTGCCGGCCACGGCCAACACATCGCCCGCCCGCAATTCGTCAAGCCCTGCCGCAATCGCGGCGCGCCGGTCGCCGATCTCGCGCGCGTCCGGGCAGGCCGCCAGAATTTCCGCGCGGATCGCGGCGGGACCCTCGCTGCGCGGATTGTCGTCGGTGACGATGGCGACATCGGCGAGCCGGGCGGCCACTTCGCCCATCAGTCTCCGCTTGCCGCGATCGCGATCGCCGCCGGCGCCGAACACGAGCACCAGCCGCCCCGCCGCGTGCGGACGCAGCGCGATCAGCAGCCGCTCCAGCGCATCCGGCGTATGGGCGTAATCGACATAGGCGGCCGCCCCGTTCGGCAGCACCGCCGCGCGTTCCAGCCGCCCGCGCACCGGCGCGAGGCCCGGCAGCAGGCCGAGCGGGTCGGATACGCCGGCGGCGCGCGCGAGTCCGGCGGCGAGCAACGCGTTATCCGCCTGGAACCGCCCCGGAAGCGGCAGGTCGATCTCGCGTGTCACGCCGCCTTGCGCCACCGACAGCACCTGACCCGACGGCGTCGCGGCGATGCCGCGCAGATCGAACAGATTGCCGCCCGCGCCCACCGTCGCGAAATCCAGCCGCCGCGCCTGCGCGATCTCGCGCAGCGCCGCCAGCGTTGCAGTGTCCAGATCCGCCATCGCCACCGCGGGCGCGCCGGGCTGGCACAGCTCGTCGAACAGGCGCAGCTTGGCCTTGCGATACGACGCCATGTCGCCGTGGTAGTCGAGATGATCGCGCGTCAGGTTGCTGAACCCGGCGGCGGCGAAACGCACCCCGTGCAGGCGGAACTGGTCGAGCCCGTGCGAGGAGGCCTCGAGCGCGACGGTGTCGATGCCGGCAGCCCGCAACATGGCAAGGGTTCCGGCCAGCGTCACCGGGTCCGGCGTGGTCAGGCTCGTCCCCGGCGCGAAGCCGGGCGCGATCAGCCCGAGCGTGCCGAGCGAGGCGGCTTTCCTGCCGCTGGCGGCGCTCATCTGGCGGATGAAATCCACCGTCGAGGTCTTGCCGTTGGTTCCCGTCACGCCGAGGATCGTCTCCGGCGGCGGCCCGGCCAGCGTCGCCGCGATCTCGGCGAGGCGCCGCCGCGGTTCGGCATCCTCGATCAGCGGGCGTGGCGGCACGCCCGGCGGCCAGCGCGTGCCAGCGGGCGCCAGCACCGCGGCAGCACCGCGCGAAACCGCCTCGGCAATGAAATCGCGCCCATCGGCGCGCGCGCCCGGCAGGGCCGCGAAGATCATGCCCTCGCGCACGGCGCGGCTGTCGGCGGTGATCCCCGAAAACGCGGCCTCCCGCGGCAGGGTCCAGCCCGGCGCGGCGCCGTAACGTGCAAGACCGTCCATCAGTTCACCCCCCCGCACGCGTCACCGGCAGGGCGATATTCATGATCCGGTTCCCGGGCGTGCGGGCGCCGGAAGCGGTCGCCGGGGGCAGGCTCACCGTCTGCGCCGCCGGTGCCGCCAAGGGCTGCCACATCTCGGTCCGTGCGAGCGCCCGGTCATGCGCCGCGACATCCATGTTCGCCGGCGGCGTCTGGTGCGCGAGAAGATAGGCGTATTTGCTCGCCCCCGGCGGGAACAGGTGCCCCGGCCCCAGCGCGAGCCGCCCCGGCGGCGCCCTGGGATCGAGCGGGATCGACAGTGCCGCCTGTGCCGCGGCAAGCGCCTGGCCGGACAGCGGCATGATGCCGAGCATCGGCCCGATCCGCGAAATGATCTGGGCGACGGCCGGCGCGGCGACATAGCCGCCGGTGGTGAACCCGTGGCAGAACGGCAGCATCTGCTTCGTCGCATGCGGCTGCAGCACGACGACATAGACCACATAGCGTGGGTCGTTCATCGGAAACGCCGCCATGAACGAGGCGTTGTTGAGATGCCGCAGATACCGCCCGTTCGGCCCGACGACCTGCGCCGTGCCGGTCTTGCCGCCCACCAGATAACCCGGCACCCGGGCATAGACGCCGGTGCCATCCGGTGCTGTGACGACGTTGCGCATCATCTTGCGCATGATCAGCGAGGTCCGCTCGCTCATCACCCGCACCCCCGCCGGCGGCGTACCCCGGTCGAGCAGCGTCGGCGGATACCAGATCCCGCCATTGACGACCGGCACAACCGCCGAAATCAGTTGCAGCGGCGACATCGCGATGCCGTTGCCGAAGCTGACCGTCATCGTCGTCAGCAGTTTCCAGCTCGACTTCGGATGATACATCGGCGGCGTTGCTTCCGGCAGCTGGATCGGCGGGCGGCGGAAGAAGCCGAGCTTGCGCAGCCAGGTGCGCTGGATTTGCGGCCCCAGAATGGTCGCGATTCGCGAGGCGCCGATATTGGATGACACGGCAAGGACATGCGGCACCGCCATCCAGATATGCGCGGGCTCGAAATCGGTCACGGTAAACCGGCCAACATGCAGCGGATGGGTGGTGTTGAACCGGTCCCAGGGCTCGATCATCCCGGAATTGATCGCCATCGCCAGCGTCTGCAGCTTGAACACGCTGCCCGGCTCATAATCGCCGGAAACGCAGCGGTTGAAGCGCGCATCGGCGGGTGCCGTGCCGAGATCGTCGGCCTTGTAATCCGGCACGCTGGCCATCGCCAGAACCCGGCCGGTCCGCACCGACATGACGATGCCGCAAGCGCCCTTGGCATCGTAATCCGACATCGCCCCCCAGATCGCCTGACGCACGATCCCCTCGGCGCCGATGTCGATCGACAGGCGAAGCGGCTTGCCAGGGTCGGCGGTCAGCCGCTTGTTGAACCAGTCCTCGACGCCGGCGATGCCGCGCTGGTCGGGCGTCACCCCGCCCAGAATATGCGCCGCGAGATTGCCCTGGGGATAGTGCCGCCGCTCCGTGTTCTCGAAATACACGCCGGGAATCCCGAGTCGGTTGACCGCCAGCTCCTGCGAGGCCGTCAACTTGCGATCGAGATACACGAAATCATGCGCGCGGTCGGCAAGCCGTGATTCGAGAAATCCCGGATCGAGCCCGGGAATCACCGCCGCGATCTCGCGCGCCGCGACGCCCGGGTCCTGAACCTGCTTCGGATTGGCGTACAGCGCCGCCGCCGGCAGCGAAACGGCAAGAATTTCGCCATTGCGGTCGGTGATCTCGGCGCGCGCGGGCGGCGGCAGCGCGATGGTGGTCGACGGCGTCTGCGCCGCGATCGCCGCCTTGTCGGGCGGCACCGGATGGACGACCGTGACATACACGACCCGCGCCGCGAGGAGCAGGAAGATCAGGACAAATCCGCCGAACCCGGCGGCAAGCCGCCGGTGCAGCGTGCCGATCGCGGCGCGGCGCACGAGATCGGGCGAGGTGACGCGCACATGCTCCATCCGCGGTGTCGCGCCGCGCTCGGGCGCGCCGGCGCGGCGCGTGGCGTCACGGCCGGTTCCGGGAACGCGGGGCGAGAGGCTGTCGCGGGGCGGAGGTGCGGTCATGGCACGCCTCCGTCCGCCGGGCGCGGTGGCGGCAAGCTCGCGGCATAGCCGCCGAAAACCGAGGCCGCATGCGGCGCCGGGGCCGCGGCGCGCGCGGATCGCGGCGGACGCCGGGAATGCGGGAACGGCAGGGGATCGCTGGCCCGGATCGGCCGGATCGCCGGTGCCACGGAATGATCCGCCGGCCGGGGCGCGAGGACCGAGGCGCCGAGCATCTGCGGCCGGCGCGCATCGGCGACGACGGATGACGAGGCAGCGTTGCGCTGGTGGCGGGCGGGCCGATCGACGGCAACGACGGCGTGATGGGCCGGTGCGTGCGCAGCCGAAACCGGCCGCGCAACCGTATGCGACTTCACCATCGCCAGCACGGTTCGCGCCCTGGAGGACGCCCGGTTCGCCACCGGCGGCGGCGGCGGGATCGTCGCGAGAGCGACAGTCCGAGGCGCCGCTGCCGCGGCGACAGTCCGAGGCGCCGCTACCGCGGCGACGGGCGCGGATGAGGGGGCGCCGGAGACATCCCCGGGCAAAGGCGGCGGCAGCGGCAGATGCGGCGCCTCGGCGCCCGGCGGCGGCAGCGCATCGGCCAGTTGTTGCCATGACACCAGCTGATCCGGCTTCATCGGCTTGAGCTGCGACATGAACATCGCGGCAAGCCGGGTCAGCCGGTTCGGATCGGTTTCAAGCGCCCATTCGGCACGCAGCACGCGGATGCGCTGTTCGGAGCTGCGGATCTGCGCGGTGACCCCGCCAATCTGGTGATCGAGCGTGCCGGCGCGGTGCTTCACCACGAACAGCCAGGCGCCCGAGCCCAGCATCAGCAGCCCGGTGACGAGGGTGACGGGGCGGATCATGCCGCAAGCCTTTCGATGCCCCGCAGCCGCGCCGACCGGGCGCGCGGGTTGGCGGCGGCCTCCGCCTCACCCGGCGTGACGACGCCGCGGGTCAGGGCGCGGAACCGCGGCGCGGCCGCTTGCCGCGCGAGACCGGAGGGATCGTGCCGCGAGGGCGCGGCGACATGACCGGTCGCCGCATTCATGAAGCGCTTGACGATGCGATCCTCCAGCGAATGGAACGAAACGGCGACGAGCCGCCCGCCGGGCGCCAGCAGCGAAGACGCCGCCTCAAGCCCGCGCTCGATCTCGGCGAGTTCCTGGTTCACCTCGATCCTGAGCGCCTGGAAACTGCGCGTCGCCGGATCGATCCCGGAGCGGTCGGGCCGGACCACCGAGCGGATCACCGACGCAAGATCGGCGGTGGTCTCGAAGCGCTGCGCGGCGCGGCGCCCGACGATGGCGGCAGCAATCCGCCGCGACGCCCGCTCCTCGCCGAAATGGAAAAGAATGTCGGCCAGCTCCGCCTCGGCAAAGGTGTTCACGATATCGGCCGCGGTCGGCCCGGCCGCGCCCATGCGCATGTCGAGCGGCCCATCGGCCCGGAAGGAGAAGCCCCGCGCCGGATCGTCGAGCTGGTAGGACGACACCCCGAAATCGAACACCGCGCCGTCAAGCGCTGTCACCCCACGATCGCGCAGCAGATCGAGCAGGTCGCCGAACCGGCCCTCGACGAGATGCAGCCGGCCGGGATGCCGGCTGGCCAGCGCCGCGCCGCGCCCGATGGCCGCCGGATCGCGGTCGATCGCCCAGACCGCGCAGGACGCCGCCTCCAGAATGGCAGCGCTGTATCCGCCGCCGCCGAAGGTTCCGTCGAGATAAACCCCGCCATCGCGCGGCGCGAGCATCGTCACCGCCTCCTCGCGCAGCACCGGCACATGGGAAAACTCGCCATTCATGCCGACGCTCCCGCCGGCAGGGTGAGTCCGCCAATCCGCGCGCGCTCCCGCGCCTCGGCCCGGCGACGGTCGGCCGCGTCCGGCTCCCAGATCTGGAATGTCCGCCCCAGCCCCATGAACACCACGCTGTCACGCAACCCCGCATGCTCCACGAGCGGCTCAGGCAGCAGAACCCTTCCTTCCTTGTCGGCTTCGAGCGGCCAGGCATCGGCGTAGAGCGCCGCCGCCATGTCATCGTGGGTATCGCTGAACAGGTCGAGACCTTGCAGACGCGTGGCCAGCGCCTCGAACACCGGCGTCGGCCAAGCCTCGATGCAGCGATGCTTGTGCGATGGCCGCAGGATCAGGCCGTGCGAGTCGCCATCCCGGCGCAGGGCGGCACGAAACGCCGCCGGGACCGATACCCGGCCCTTGGCGTCCAACCTGTTCCTGTGAGTGCCGAGAAACTGGCTCATCGGCGCTGTCGCGGCCCTTTCGTCTCGCCGTTGATATGCCTCGCTGCAAACATTCCGACATCAGGACGGTACGTCAGCCGGATTCGCTATGGGTTGTCATGGGATATCATGGGGAATCATGGGCGTCAAAGGGATTTATCTTTGTCGCTCGCAAAATTTCCACTTAAAAAGAGCAACAAATCGGAATCGCCAGTGACGCGGAGGACTTCGCCACCCGTCAATTCGATGTGTTTCTGTTTTGTTCCAGATTTGCGGCGAAAGGGTGGATTTTGATTAACCGTTTGTTAATGGAAGGCCGACTCGCGGCCCTACCGGAATTCGACCGGTATCATTGACAGCCGATGCAGCCGCGTGAGCGCGAGAAGCCCGCGCAGGGGCTCTGGCAATTCGGCAACGCCGAGGGGGCTCGCGCGCCGCGCCAGAGAGGCGATGAGCACGCCGAGCCCCGGTTGCGCATTGCCTGGCACGATGTCGAGCGGGGCGCCCGCCGGCAGATGGAGCAAGGCGCGCGCGGCCATGAAGGCTGCGTGATATCCACCGAGCCGGTCGACCAGGCCTCGGCTGCGGGCCTGCGCGCCGGTCCAAACCCGCCCCTGCCCCACCGCATTGACCTGCGCCGGGCTCATCCGGCGGCCGGCAGCGACCCAGCCGATGAATTTCTGGTAATCGAGATCGAGCTGCCCCTGCAGGCTGGCCAGTTGCGCCGGCGTCCAGGGCGTCACGGCGCTGTCGAACAGCGCGTTCGCCCCGCGCGAGGCCGCGCTGACGTTGACGCCCAGCCGGGCGAGAAGCCCACCGAAGCTGAACTTGCCGCCAAGCACGCCGATCGAGCCGGTCAGGGTTGCCGGATCGGCCACCAGCACCGCGCCGTGGCTCGAAATCCAGTAGCCGCCCGATGCATCGAGCGCGCCCATCGAGACGATCAGCGGCTTGTGGACACTGGCGGCATGCGCGACCTCGGCGCCAACCATGGCCGAGCCGGTCACCGTGCCGCCAGGCGTGTCGAGCCGCAGCACGATCGCGCGGATCGACTTGTCGGCCACCGCGACCGCGATTTCATGCGCGAGGCGCCCCGGATCGATCCCGCCGCTCCGCTCCGGTGCGTCCGGCGCGTTGATGTCGCCATGCGCGACGATCAGCGCCACCTTGGGGGCGCCCGCCGGCGCGGACCGCATCGCGGCGATATACTGAGCGAGCCGCACATGAAGGCCATGCACATGGGCAATCTGGGCCGAAAGCGGCAGCACGGTGTCGACCAGCCCATCCTGCTTCGCCTGTCCTGCGCTGAACGGCGCCTGGTCGAGCAGGGCCTTCACCTGGTCCGGGCTGCGTTTCAACCGTGCCGCGATCGGCACCAGCGCGGACTCGTAGAGCGAGCCGGCGAGGCTGTTCATCATCTCGGTCGCCGCGGCCGAGGGCCCCGATCGGGTGAACAATTCCGGATAGGTCTTGTATTTGCCGATATGGGCGAACTGCGCCTCGACCCCCGCCATCTTGAGCAGGTCCGCCGCGAACGGGCTTTGCAGGGCAAGGCCGGTAACCCCGAAATCGCCGGCATCGGAAAGCTCGATGCGGTTTGCCGCCGTGGCGACGACATAGGCGCCAAGCCCTGCCGCCCCGTCGAACGACATGGCCCGGGCGACCACCTGCCGGTGGGAAACCGCCCGGAAGCGGGAGAGCGCGTCATGCAACTCCTCGGCCGTGGTCAGGCCGCAGCACCCACCGCCGAGCAGAATGTCGATGCCGCGCACCCGCGGATCGGTGGCGGCACGGTCGATCGCCGCGATGGTCTGTTCGAGCGTCGGGCGCGCGCCGGTTGCCCGCGCCAGCAACGCCGGCGATGCGGCCACGTCCGGCGGCGCATCCTGCAAATCGAGGGTGAGCACGAAATGCGCCGGCAGCCGGACCGTCTGGCGCGCCAGCCGGTGAAGCCCCCACGCCCCCGCGCCCGCCAGCGCGATCGTCGCCAGCCCGACCACGAACACCGCCGCGCGCGCCACCCGCCACAGCAGCCTGGCCAGGCCGCGCAACGGCGCGGCGAACTCACTCATGGGCGGCGCTCGACCTCATGAACCCTGATATGCCGACGCATCGGGTCAGCGGCAAGGCCCCAAAAACGCCATGTCCCCGCCGTTCAGACGCGCTCGAAGCCGGGCTGGCCGATCTGGTCGGGAAACTGCGCGACGCGCCGGAACCGCCGCGCGTCGTAGCCCTGGCGATAGAAACGGTCGAGCATCGCGCGATAGGTCGCCGCGTCCATCCGCGGCGCGCGCGCGAATATCCAGCCCAGCGAACGGTTCGGAAACCCGCCGAGAAACACCGAATAATCGGGCTCGACATGCATGATCACATACGGCACGCCGATCATTCCGTTCAGCAGGGTGACGCGCCAGACCGCATTGTCCGTCCCCGGCTCCACCTCGTCGACCGAGGTGAACCGGAACCGTTTCGCGGCAAAGCTCCCGGGATAGGCGTTATACTGGTCATCGATCGCCCCGTCGGGCCGGCGCGTATAGACCGCATTGGCGCCGACATATCCGGCCTCGGCGAAATACGGGATATGGCCGATGATGTACCAGCGCCCCATGAACCGGTCGAGATCGACGCGCGCATGGCGCAGCGGCGGCAGGGGATAGGGGCTGGTGTCGAAGGTGCAGCCGGCGAGCAGCGCCGGGGCTGCCGCGAGCAGCGAGCGGCGGGCGAGTGTCATCATGATGGGTCTCCATTCAGGGCCATGCCGGGATTACGCTCCCCGCACAGCCCTGGATGTGGTCCCGCCCCGGTTTTCCGAAACCGCGCCCGGCTCAGTCCGCCGCCTCGGCATAGGCCGAAAGCGGCGCGCAGGAGCACACGAGGTTACGGTCGCCATACACGTTGTCCACCCGCTTGACCGGCGGCCAGTATTTCGCGGCGCGCAGATACGGCAGCGGGAAGGCGGCGCGGTCGCGGCCATAGCCGTGCGTCCACGCCGCCGCCATCACCTCGGCCGCGGTATGCGGCGCGTTCTTCAGCGGGTTGTCCGCCCGGTCGAGCGCGCCGGCCGCGACATCGGCGATCTCGCCGCGGATCGCGATCATCGCCTCGCAAAACCGGTCGAGTTCCGCCTTCGTCTCGCTTTCGGTCGGCTCGATCATCAGCGTGCCCGGCACCGGCCAGGACATGGTCGGCGCATGGAACCCGTAATCCTGCAACCGCTTGGCGATATCCTCGACCAGCACGCCCGCCTCGGCCTGGAAGTGCCGGCAATCGATGATGCATTCATGCGCCACCATGCCGTTCGCGTCGGTATAGAGGATCGGGTAATGCGGCGCGAGCCGATGGGCGATGTAGTTGGCGTTGAGAATCGCCACCGCCGTCGCCTCGCGCAGCCCGTCCGGCCCCATCATGCGGATATAGGCGTAGGGGATCGGCAGGATGGACGCCGAGCCGAACGGCGCGGCACTCACCGGCCCATAGCCGGTCGAGGGCCCGGCATCCGGCCGCAGCGGATGGTTGGGCAGATGCGGCGCGAGATGCGCCGCCACCGCGATCGGCCCCACGCCGGGCCCGCCGCCGCCATGCGGAATGCAGAAGGTCTTGTGCAGGTTGAGATGGCAGACATCGGCGCCGATCGCCGCCGGCGAGGTCAGCCCCACCTGCGCGTTCATGTTCGCCCCATCCATATAGACCTGCCCGCCCGCCGCGTGCACGCGCGCGCAGATATCCCGCACGCTCGCCTCGAACACGCCATGGGTCGAGGGATAGGTGATCATCAGCGCGGCGAGCTTCCCCGCATGCGCGGCGATCTTCGCCTCCAGGTCGGCGAGGTCGATATTCCCCGCCCGGTCGCAGCCGACCACCACCACCCGATAGCCCGCCATCGTCGCCGAGGCCGGGTTGGTGCCATGCGCCGAGGACGGGATCAGGCAGATGTCGCGATGCTCCTCGCCGCGCGCCGCATGAAAGGCGCGAATCGCGAGCAGCCCGGCATATTCCCCCTGGGCGCCGGAATTCGGCTGCAACGAGACCGCGGCGAAGCCGGTGATCCGCGCGAGATCGTCCGACAGCCGGGCGATCAGCGCCCGGTAGCCCCGGGTCTGCTCGATCGGCGCGAAGGGGTGGATGTCGGCGAAGGCGCGCCAGGTGATCGGGATCATCTCCGCCGTCGCGTTCAGCTTCATCGTGCAGGAGCCGAGCGGGATCATGCTGCGGTTGAGCGCGACGTCCTTGTCCTCGAGCTGCTTGAGATAGCGCAGCATCGCATGCTCCGAGCGATGCGCGTGGAATACGGGCGCATTCATGAACGCGCTCTGCCGCGCCAGCGCGGCGAGCGGCGAGGCCGCGGCATCCGCCGTGCCGCCGATCACGCCGGCCAGAGCGGCGATCTCCGCCGCCGTCACCGTCTCGTCGAGCGCGATGGCGACGCAGCCATCATCGACGCGCCGCAGATTGAACCCCGCGCGCAGCGCCCGCTGCGTCAGCGCGTCCGCCCCCGCGCCGGCCTCGATCGCGATCGTGTCGAAGAACGTGTCGTGCCGGAGCGGCAACCCCGCCGCCCGCGCCGCGCCGGCGAGCAGCCTGGCCGCGAGATGCACCCGCCGGGCGATCCGCGCCAGCCCTTCCGGCCCATGCCACACGCCATAGAACCCGGCGATCACCGCCAGCAGCACCTGCGCGGTGCAGATATTCGAGGTCGCCTTCTCGCGCCTGATATGCTGCTCGCGCGTCTGCAAGGCGAGGCGCAGCGCGGCCTCCCCCGCCGCGTCGACCGAAACGCCCACCAGCCGGCCCGCCATGTGCCGCTTCAGCGAATCGCGCGTCGCGAAAAAGGCCGCGTGCGGCCCGCCGAAGCCCATCGGCACGCCGAAGCGCTGGGCCGAGCCGAGCACGATATCCGCCCCCATCTCGCCCGGCGGCCGCAGCAGGGTGAGCGCCAGCGGGTCGGCCGCGACGATGGCGAGCGCCCCGGCGCGATGCGCCGCCGCGATCTCGTCCGACAGGTCGCGCACGGCACCGGTCGTCCCCGGGTATTGCAGCACCACGGCGAAGGGCTTCGTCCGCTCGATCGCGGCGGCATCCCCCGGCGCCACATCGGCCAGCGTCCAGCCGAGCGGTGCGGCACGGGTGGCGATCACCGCCCGGCTCTGCGGATGCAGGTCGGCGGCGACGGCGATCACCGTCGATCCGCCCTTGTGTACCGCATGCGCGAGCGCGACGCCCTCCGCCGCCGCCGTGCCCTCGTCGAGCAGCGAGGCATTGGCGAGGTCGAGCCCGGCGAGTTCCGCCATCATCGTCTGGAAATTCAGCAGCGCCTCCAGCCGCCCCTGGGCGATCTCGGCCTGGTACGGCGTATAGGCCGTATACCAGCCGGGATTTTCCAGCACGTTGCGCAGGATGACCGGCGGCGTGACGGTGCCGTGATAGCCGAGCCCGATCAGGCTGCGCTTGACCTCGTTACCCGCGGCGTAGCGGCGCAGATCGTCGAGGATCTCGCCCTCGGTCAGCGCCGCCGGCAGGTCGAGCGGCGCGGCGATGCGGATCGTCTCCGGCACGGTGCGAGCGATCAGCGCGTCGAGATCCGCAGCCCCCAGCGCGCGCAGCATCGCCGCGCGCTCGGCGGCCCGGGGCCGATATGGCGCAGGGCGAAGCGCTCCTCGGCCAGCAGGGCGGCAAAATCGTCGATGGTCTGGGGCGCGGTATCCGGCATGGCGGCGGCTCCGGTCAGAGCGTTGCGAGAAAGGCCTGGTAATCGTCGGCGGTCAGCAGGGCATCGAAGGCGGCGCGGTCGTCCAGGGTCATGCGGAAGAACCAGGCGCCGGATTCGGCCTGCGCGTTGACCATGCCCGGCTCGTCGGCCAGCGCGCCGTTCGCCTCGGTCACCGTGCCGGAGAGCGGCGCGTAGACATCCGACGCGGCCTTGACGCTTTCCACCACCGCGCAGCCCTCGCCGGCATCGACATGCCGCCCCGCCTCCGGCAGTTCGACGAACACGACGTCACCGAGCGCCGACTGCGCGTGATCGGTGATCCCCACGGTGGCGACGTCGCCGTCGAGCCTGATCCATTCATGGTCTTTGGAAAATCGGATCTCGGTCATCTGGTCCTCTTTCAGCGATGATAACGATGCGGAACGAAAGGCAGCGGCACGACGGTCATGCCGATATCGCGGCCGCGCAGCCCGGCGATCAGGGTCGAGCCATCCGCGGCGCAGTCGGCGCGGACATACCCGAGCGCGACAGGCCCGTTGACGCTCGGCCCGAACGTGCCCGAGGTGATGCGCCCGACCGGCTGCCCGGCGGCATCGCGGAGTTCGGCGCCGGCGCGCACCGGAGCCCGGCCGTCGGCGCGAAGCCCGACCAGGCGTTCGCGCGGGCCGGCATCGTGCACCGCCCGCGCGGCATCGCCGCCCAGGAAATCCCACCCCATCTTGCGCGTCTTGCCGATGGCGAAGCCGAGCCCGGCGGAAATCGGGTCCCGGGTTTCGTCGATATCGTTGCCATAGAGCGGCAGCCCGGCCTCAAGCCGCAGCGAATCCCGCGCGCCGAGGCCGGCCGGCTTCACCCGCGGATCGGCGAGAAGGGCGCGCGCCAGCGTCTCGGCGTCCGCCGCGGGCAGGCCGATCTCGAACCCGTCCTCACCGGTATACCCCGAGCGGGTGATCGTGACCGGAATGCCTGACGCCGACGTCTCGCGCGCATCCATGAAGCGCATCGCCGCGGCGTCCGGCGCGAGAGCGGCCAGAACGGCGCCGGCCTCGGGCCCCTGCAGGGCGAGCAGGGCGCGGTCGAATTGCGTGGTCAGCACGACGGTTTCAGGGAGGTGAGCGCGGATGTGCGCGACGTCGACATCCTTGCGCCCGGCATTCAGAACAAGGAGCAGGCGATCGCCCAGATTGGCGACCATCAGATCATCGACAATCCCGCCCCGCGCGTTCATCAGCAGCGTATAGCGCTGGCGGCCCGGCTTCAGCCCCCTGATATCGCCGGTCACCACACGTTCCAGCGCGGCCGCCGCATCGGGGCCTTCGAGCACCGCCTGGCCCATATGCGAGACATCGAACAACGCGGCCTGCGCCCGGCAATGCAGATGTTCGGCGATGATGCCGTCATACTGCACCGGCATGTCGTAACCAGCGAAATCGACCATTCGCGCGCCGAGGCTGCGATGCAGCGCATCGAGCGGCACGGTAAGCAATGCTGAATCGGCCAAGACCAGATCTCCCGCGACACCAGCGGACGGGTGCA
The DNA here is from genome assembly GCF_907164655.1 of Acidocella sp. C78. Lineage (NCBI taxonomy): Bacteria > Pseudomonadati > Pseudomonadota > Alphaproteobacteria > Acetobacterales > Acidocellaceae > Acidocella > Acidocella sp. C78. The sequence continues at coordinate 81,061 of NZ_CAJQZK010000002.1, read as the reverse complement.
GAACCGCCCAGTCTGACCCCCCTCTGTCGCGGAACCTGAGAGATTCGGCGCGGGGTGAACCGCGCCTTACGCCTTCGGTGCGGCGCATCGCGCCGGCTTTCCAGAGATCCTTGCTCCGTTGCGGTCCTTTTGCCTGAGCGTTTCCGGGGGCCGGTTGCGCCTTCGGCGGCGGCGCGACCCGGATGGACCCGGAAGCGCCGCTCTCTCCCGCATGGAGGAGTGAATGGCCTTGTGTAAACTCAGATCAGCGGGGAACGCAAGCGCTGCTTTTCGGCTTGCTGGCACCCTGCCGGGTTTTCCGGACAGATGCGAACCGAAAGCGAACCGGAAAAACCAGCCGGGTCAGACGGTGATGTCGAGATACGCGCCGCGCATCGCCCCCGAGGGCGCGGCAGACGGGCGGGACGTCGCCGAGGGCTCGCTTGATGCCGGCGAAGCGGGGGTCACACGGAGCGGCGGAATTTCCAGCGATGACGGGCCGATCGGCGCCGCAAAGGCCGATAATGACGCTGCACTGATCATGCAAAGTGCTATAACCAACATGACTTAAGAATAAGTTAACGCAGCGTTTCTCGCCACCGATCTTAAGCTGCATTTCCGGCCGATTTTGTTTAATTTTTGAAATTTTTTATTTCATCCGCAACCATCGGTAGGTATTCCGCCAGATCCTCCGCGATGAGCCCCGCCCCCGCCGCCGATGCCGCGGCGCCATGCAGCCAGACGGCGGCGCAGCAGGATTCGAACGCCGCCATGCCTGCGTCAGCAATCCGCCGACGATGCCGGCCAGGGTGTCGCCCGATCCGGCGGTCGCCAGCCAGGGCGGCGCATTGTCGTTGATCGCGGCGCGTCCATCCGGCGCCGCGATCACCGTGTCCGGCCCTTTCAGCACAACAACCCCTCCCACCCTCGCCGCGGCGATTCGGGCCCGGGTCAGGCGGTCTTGCGTCAGATCGGGAAACAGGCGGGCGAACTCGCCGTCATGCGGGGTGATGGCGGCAACGCCCCGCAGGCGCTCCGCCGCCCCGGCCGCCGAGGTCAGCGCATCGGCATCGGCCACGACGGTGCGCCCGGCGTCGAGAAGAGAGCGCAGCATGGCGCCCGCCGCGTCCACGCCCAGGCCCGGACCGCACAGCCACACCCGCCGCCGCGGGTCCGCGAGCAGGTCTGCGGGCCGAGCCGGGCTGACGATCACGCCCGGCGGCACCGCGCCCAGCCCGGCACCGTTCAGCGTCACCAGCCCCGCCCCCACGCGCCGGGCCGCGGCCGCGGCCAGAATCGCCGCCCCGCCCATCGGTCCCGCAAGGATCGTCAGGTGGCCACGGCGATATTTGTGGCCCGTCGCTTCGGGGCGCGGGAGCCGCCAGAGCGCCGGCGTGTTGCGCCAGGTTTTCGGTTCGACGGCTGCGAATGCCGCCGCGGGCATGCCGATCGCGGCGCGGAGGATCTCGCCGCAGAACCCCCGCCCCGGATAGAGAAGATGCCCGGGCTTGAACGCCTCGAAAGTCACCGTGAGATCGGCCCGGGCGGGCCGCCCCCGCGCATGGCCGGTTGCGCCATCGACTCCGCTGGGCATGTCGATCGCGACGATGCGGCGCGCCGCGGCAAGGAGGTCGGCGATGCCCGGGTCGATATCCCTCTTCAATCCGGCGCCGAACACGGCATCGATGACGATGTCGGCGGCGCCGATCCGCGCGCGGTCGGGCAGCACGACAGGGCCGCGCCAGAGCGCCGCCATCGCCGCCGCGTCGCCGCCCGGTCTTGGCGGCGCAACGGGCGCGACAACCACCGGCCAGCCCCACTGCGCCAGATGACGCGCGGCGACATACCCATCGCCGCCATTATTCCCCGGCCCGGCCAGAACAAGCACCCGGCCCGGACTGAAGCGCCGCCGGATGATCCGCGCCACCGCGGCCCCGGCATTTTCCATGAGCGCGATACCGCTCACGCCGCAACACGGCGCGGCGGCATCGATACGGGCCATGTCCGATGGAGAATACAATGCGTCCATGGCGCCCATGTGAGACAGAAAGCGCGGCGTTTGCTAGTCTCCCGAAGTGGAACAGGAGGTGTCGATGGCGCGGGTGATCGCGGTAGCGCAACAGAAGGGCGGCGCGGGCAAGACGATGCTTGCAGCGCAGCTCGGCGTTGCCCTCGCATGGGCGCACGCGTCGGCCTGCTCGATATCGACCCGCAGGGAACCCTCGGCGCCTGGGGACGGCTGCGGGCAGCCAATCCCAGGGCGAGGGCCGATCTCGCCGTCGAGTCGGTTTCCGGATGGCGGCTGGGCAACGCGCTGGAAAGCTTGCGCGGCAGTTGTGATCTCGTGTTGATCGACACGCCGCCGGTCCTCGATTCCAACGCGCGGCGCGCCATCCGCGGCGCGGATCTCGTGCTGATCCCGCTGAACCCCACGCCGCCCGATCTATGGGCCGCCGAGGGCACGCTGACCCTGGCGACCGAGGAACGCCGGCCGGTGGCGCTGATGTTCAATCGGGCGCCTGCCGCATCGAGACTGCGGCGGCGCCTCGAAGCGGAAATCACCGCGCGGCGGCTTCAACTGCTCGATACGGCGCTGGGCAACCGGGCCGCCTACGCCAACAGTTTCGCCGACGGTCTCGGCATCGCCGAAACCACGCCCGCAACCCTCGCCGGCCAGGAAATCATGGCCGCCGCCGAACGGCTGCGCGCACTCCTGTCGTGAGCGAGCCCGGCCTCGCGGCAATTTCAGCGCTACGACTGGCTCACATCGGTGGCTTTGCCGCATGGAGTGGATTGCTGCTCGCCCTTCTGGTGGCGGGGCGCCGCGACGGCGCCGCGTGGCGCAGGCAGTTTTCCGCAACGATCCCCGCCATGGCGTTGACCCTCGCATCCGGCTGGGGACTCGCCTTCGCCGAACTCGGACCGCCCCGCGACTGGAGCTGGACGGTCGACGCGATGCAGTCTCTCGGAATCGTGATGGCGGTCCTGACGCTCGTTCTCCGCTTCGGATTGCTGCCATTGCATGACGAATCCATGGCGAAGAACGATGCGGAGGTGCTGGCGACAGGCATCGGCCGGATCAACCGGCTGATCGCCGCCAATCTTCTCCTGGCCTTCATCATCCTGGTCATCGCCGTGACAGGGCAGTGAAAATTCAACGACTTGACGAAGCGGTGAGCGAGCGGAGGCCGCCGCATCCGGTAGAGCACTCCTTTGGCGAAGCCAGCCCGCGCAACACTTCGCAATCTTCGCCCGCTTCTCACATCATGTAACACATTTTTTCTTTCAATGACCCCCATGCGACACGAAAGGGTCTTGCCCGCGTCATGATTCTCGGTCATTTAATGACTGTGGCGTTACGATGTTTTCGGAAACCGCAAACGAACGTGGGTCGTGCGCAGGAACGATGGTTCGGACGCCAGCCGCCAAGTTTAGGGAGCCTCTTTAGTTAGCATCTAAATGATGCCGGCCGGTCAAAGACCGGCCGCTTTTTTTGTCCCATCCGAGACAGTGACAAGGTGGGGGGCTTCTGTTGCCCGGCGCCCCCCGTGCCGCGCTTATCGCTTATGCAGCGATAGCGAGCGCCTCGAAGTTATCGTTGGCACTTGTGATACGGCCCGATGACGGCGGAACCATGCCGAGCGAAAGATGGGTCTTTACCACGCGTGTCGAGCCTGTTTCGCCCCCGTTGATCCGCCGGCAGTTCGATTTGCGCAATGCGAACCGGACCGGCGGGGAAACTGGTGGAGGCGCCGGGTACTGCCCCCGGGTCCACTACGTTTATTCCACGCATCGTTTATCGCCATAGTCGGTGACCCCGACACTGCCTATATAGGCGAGGTCCATCGTCTGTGAAAGAGCCCCTTCTTGCCCCTGGCCGCCGGCGGGCATAGGAGGATCGCTCAACCAGGGACTGCCGCCATGCCGCTCAGCGATTCCGACCGCACCGAGATCGAGGCCGCGCGCGCCGAAACCGCGCCGACCCGCCGCGCCACCGTGCCGGCGCTCGAGGCCATGCTCTTCAGTGCGATGCCCGTGCTCGATCACGGATTCGTTCGCGTCATCGACTATATGGGCGACGATGCCGCGGTGGTTCAGGCGGCGCGCGTCTCCTACGGCCGGGGCACCCGCAAGGTGAGCGAGGACGAGGGGCTGATCCGCTACCTCATGCGCCACCGGCATTCCACACCCTTCGAAATGTGCGAGATCAAGCTGCACGTGAAGCTGCCGATCTTCGTGGCGCGCCAGTGGATCCGCCATCGCACCGCGAACGTCAACGAATACTCCGCCCGCTATTCGGTGATGGACCGGGAATTCTACATCCCCTCCCCGGCCAATCTCGCCGCGCAGTCAGCCAGCAACCGCCAGGGCCGCGGCGATCTGCTCGAGGGCGACGAGGCGGCCGAGGTGCTCGCCATGCTGCGCGCGGATGCCGGGCGGAACTATACGCATTACGAACACATGCTGAACGAGGGCGGCGCCGACCCCTCCCGCCGCGGCCTCGCGCGGGAACTCGCCCGGATGAATCTGACGCTCAACACCTATACCCAGTGGTACTGGAAGACCGACCTGCACAACCTCTTCCACTTCCTCTCGCTGCGCGCCGATCCGCACGCCCAGTACGAGATCCGCGCCTATGCCGAGGCCATCCTCGACATCGCCCGCGCATGGGTTCCGGCGAGTTGCCGGGCGTTCGAGGAATACCGCATGGGGGCGGCAAGCTTCTCGGCGACGATGCTGGCCGTCCTGCGCCGGATGCTGGCCGGCGAACCGGTTGATCAGCCGCAATCCGGCCTCTCGAAACGCGAATGGGACGAGATGATGGCCGCCCTCGCCCCGCCCGGGCCGATCTGACCGACGCCTTTTTACGAAATATTTCGGCTGTTTGAACTTATGTCCTTGACGAGACGCGCAACTTTCCGCGCAATGACATGCAATCCGGGCGCGGACACGGCATCGCCCCGAGGGACTGCGAGGAGCACCGTATGAATCGCGACCATCCGTTCATCGCCCAATGCGACAAGGCCCTGGCCGACATCCGCGCCGCCGGGCGCTATCGCCGGTTCGTCGCGCTGGAAAAGCTGGCCGACCGCTTTCCGTATTACAAGGTGACGATGGAAGGCCACACCCAGGACATCCTGGTCTGGTCCTCGAACGACTATCTGGCCATGGGCACCGACCCGGAGGTGATCGAAGCCTCGATCGAGGCCGCGCGCACGATGGGCGCCGGCGCCGGCGGCACCCGCAACATCGCCGGCTCCTCGCCGATCCATGTCGCGCTGGAGGCGGAGCTTGCCGCGTTGCATGGCAAGGATGCCGCCCTGCTCTTCACCTCGGGCTATGTCTCGAACCAGGCGACGCTGACCGCGATCCTCAACTCCATGCCCGGTTGGCACGTGTTTTCCGACGCGCAGAACCACAATTCGATGATCGTCGGCATCAAGGGCGGCAAGGCGGCGACGGTGCATGTCTTCGCCCATAACGACCTGGCCGATCTCGAGGCCAGGCTGGCGGCCGCGCCGGCTGACGCGCCGAAGATGATCGCCTTCGAGAGCGTCTACTCGATGGACGGTGACATCGCCCCGATCGGGGCGATCTGCGACCTCGCCGACAAATACAACGCCATCACCTATCTCGACGAGGTTCACGCCGTCGGCATGTATGGTCCGCACGGCGCCGGCGTCTCCGAGCGCGACGGCGTCGCCCACCGCCTCACCATCATCGAGGGCACGCTCGCCAAGGCCTATGGCTGCCACGGCGGCTATATCGCCGGCGATGCCAGCGTGATCGACTATATCCGTTCGGTCGCCGCCGGCTTCATCTTCACCACCGCCCTGCCCCCGCCCACCGTTGCGGCGGCGCTCGCCTCGATCCGGCGGCTGAAGGTGGATCAGGCCCGGCGCGATACGCTGTTCGAGCGGGCGAACCTGCTGAAATCCAAATTCGACCAGGCCGGCCTGCCGCGCTTGTCGACGGAAAGCCACATCGTCCCGCTGATGATCGGCAACGCGGCACGGGCAACCGAGGTCTCGATGCGGCTGATCCGCGAATTCGGCATGTATGCGACCCCGATCAACTACCCGACGGTGCCCGCCGGAACAGAAAGGCTGCGATTTACGCCCGGCCCGAAACATACCGAGGCAATGATGGACGAACTGGTCCGGGCGCTGCGCCACATCCTGTCCGGAGACCAGGCGACGGCCGCGGCCTGATTCGATCTTGCAGGGTGAGCCAAGCCTCGTTATAGGCTCCGGGACATGCCGACATAGCTCAGCGGTAGAGCAACTGATTCGTAATCAGTAGGTCCCCAGTTCAATCCTGGGTGTCGGCACCATCTCCCCTCCTTGCGTTCGAAACGAAGGGTCGAGGCCGCCGGGCCCCCTCACGACACGATGTATGCCCTCAGGGAGTCGACCTCGAATTCGGCTTCCTCGATGCGGGCTTTCACGAGATCGCCGATGCTCACCAGCCCCACGAGCGTATCGTCCTCAAAAACCGGAAGATGACGGCAGCGATTGGTGGTCATGGCCAGCATGGCGTCGAGAATGGTGACATCGGGCGTGCAAGAGGCGACCAGGCGCGTCATCAGATCCGCGACGGTGCGGGTCTTGATGTCGCCGTCGAAATCGCCGACCGATCTCATGATGTCGCGCTCGGACAGCATTCCGACAAGTCCGCCGCCATCGTCGACCACCGGCGCGGCGCCGATCCGCTTCGCGGCAAGAAACCTTGCCGCCTGGGGGACCGACTGCCGCCCCTTGAGGACGACGGCCCCCCAGCCTTTCTGGTCCAGAATCTGTCGAATCGTTGTCATCGCTCATTCTCCGTCGTGGCGATACGGGTCTTGTCACGATCGCCGGAAAGACGATCCTCGCTGAACGCCCCCTCGGGAACTCCGATCCGGATAGCCAAACCCCGATAGCCAAACTCCAAGAGCCAAACTCCAAGAGCCAAACAAAGACTTTACGGGAGCGGTTCCGATAAGCCGTTTTCAGAAACTATGATCCCTCCGCCCCGGCAGAACCAGTACTTTAATGATCTACGCCAGAGGCCAGCCATGCAAAAGGCAAGGGTTTCTTGAAGAATTACCCGGCCGGACGAGGCTCTACCCGAGCATCATCTTTATGAAAGACATCACCGGCGCGGGATAGGTTCCCAGAACCACGAGCGCCACCATGAGCACACCGATCAGAGCGCGGCCCGATACCGGCACATCGAGGCGACGCGCAGGATCATCCTCCGGCGAGGGCGGCAAGCCCATCGCGATCAACAGGCGCAGGTAATAGAACAGGCCAATCACGCTGCCGAGCAGCAGCGCCGCGACCGGCCAGAACAACGCGGTGCCGACACCGGCGACGACAAGGTAGAATTTGGCGATGAAGCCCATCGTCGGCGGCATGCCGGCAAGCGAGAGCAGCATCAACGCGAGGCCCGCGGCAAGGAACGGGCGGGTGCGGAACAGGCCGCGATAATCCTCGATCCGGTCGGCGTCGCGCCCCGCGCCGGGCGCGCTGAGCAGGGCGACGATGCCGAAGGCGCCGAGGCTGGTGACCGCGTAGGCCGCCAGGTAATAGGCCGCGGCATCCACGCCGAGCGCCGGGGCGGCGAGAAAGGCGACGAGCAGGTAGCCCAGATGGGCGATCGAGGAATAGGCGAGCAGGCGCTTCACGTTGGTCTGCAGCAGGGCGAGCAGGTTGCCGGCGAGCATGGACAGGATCGCGACCGCGGCGATGCCGGCGCGGAGCGAGGCATCCGCATGACCGCCGGCGAGGGCGAAGAAGCGCAGGATCACGGCGAAGACCGCGATTTTAGAAACCACGGCGATGAAGGCGGTAACCGGCGCGGGCGCGCCCTCATACACATCGGGCGTCCACATGTGGAACGGCACCAGCGAGAGCTTGAAGCCGACGCCGGCGAGAATGAGCGCGATGCCGGCGAGGCGGTAGAGATCGGCCGGGCCGGCTTCATGGACGAGCGCGCCGATGCGGGCGAAGGACATCGTGCCGAAGGCGGCATAGATCAGCGCCATGCCGAACAGCAGAAAAGCCGAGGCGGCGCCGCTGAGGATGAGATATTTGGTGCCGGCCTCGGCCGCGCTGCCGCGCGGGCCGGCATAGGCGATCAGCCCGAGCAGCGAGATGCCGAGCGTTTCGATGCCGAGGAAGAACGAGGCGAAATGCACGCTCGCCGGCAGAATGGCGGCGCCCAGAGTCGCGGTGAGCAGAAGCAGATAGTATTCCTCGCGCGGCCCCTCGCCCACCCGGTCGAGATAGATCCACGAGAGCGCGGCGACGACCAGGGCGGAGACGAGCACCAGCCCGGCGTAGAACAGCGCGGCGCCGTCGATCACGAAAAGCGGCGTCACCGCGACCGGGGATGCGGGGGCGGCGAGCGGCAGGGCGATGCAGCAAAGCAGCAGGCCGGCGATGGTCGACAGGGCGATAAGGCGATGATCGCGGCGAATGGCGATCAGCAGCATGACCAGGATCGTCACCGCGCCGAGCAGGGTGAAGGGCGCGAAGGCGGCGAAGGCCGGGGCGGTCAAGGCCGGGGCGGTCATGGCGCGCGCTCCGCGACATGTTCGGGCAACGCCGCCGAGACCGCGGCGCTGTGCTGCACGGCGGCGAGGCCCGGCGCCACCTCGTCAACGACCGGCTGCGGATAGAGGCCGAGCCCGACAATGGCGACCACCAGCACCGCCATGACGGCGAGATGCGGCGGCGAGAGATCGGCGATCGCGCGATGATGCGCCGGCTCCTGCGGCGCGCCGTGGAAGGCGCGCTGGACCAGCAGCAGCGAATAGGCGGCGGCGGCGACCAGCCCGAAAGTGGCGATGACGGTGAAGACCACACTGGCCTGGAAGCTGCCAAGCAGGATGAGGAATTCACCGATGAAATTGCCGAGGCCGGGCAGGCCGAGCGAGGCGATGGCAAAGAACATGCCGCAGGCGGACAGGCGCGGCACCATCCCCCAGAGCCCGCCCATGCGCCGCATGTCGCGGGTGTGGATGCGTTCCTGCAAGGCGCCGACCAGCACGAAGAGCGCACCGGTGCTGATGCCGTGCGCCAGCATCTGCACGACCACGCCCTGAAGCGCGAGCGTGCTCCAGGCGAAGACGCCGAGCAGGACGAAGCCCATGTGGCTGACGCTGCTGTAGGCGACCAGGCGCTTGAGGTCGTTCTGCCCGAAGGCGAGCAGCGCGCCGTAGAGAATTCCGGCGACCGCGAGCGCCATCGCCACCGGCGCGAAAGCATGCGCCGCCGCGGGAAACAGCGGCACCACGAAACGGATCAGGCCGTAGGCGCCGGTTTTCAGCAGGATGCCGGCGAGCAGCACGGAACCCGCGGTCGGGGCTTCGGTATGGGCGTCCGGCAGCCAGGTGTGGAACGGCACCGCCGGCAGCTTCACCGCGAAGGCGATGAAGAAGCCGAGCATCAGCAGGAAGCCTGTCGTCGGGCTCATCTTCGTGCCGAGCAGCGCAAGATAGTCGAAGGTCAGATCGCCGGTCGCGCGCTGGTGGATGAAGACGAGCACGAGGATCGACACCAGCATGAGCAGGCCGCTGCCCTGGGTGAAGAGGAAGAACTTGATCGCCGCGTAGGAGCGGTTCTCGTGCCCCCACAGCGCGATGATGAAATACATCGGCACCAGCATCAGTTCCCAGAAGAAGAAGAACAGGAACAGGTCGAGCGCGAGAAAGACGCCAATGACGCCGGCGGTGGTCCAGAGCAGGTTGGCGTGGAACAGGCCGGAGCGGTCGGTGATCTCGGTCCAGGAAATCACGACGCAGACGAGGCTGAGCACGATCGTCAGCAGGATCAGGACCAGGCTCAGCCCGTCGAGATCGAGTTCGAAGGAGATGCCGAGCTGCGGAATCCACGAGTGGTCGAACTGCGCGATCCAGGCGCCGTGGCCGGGTGCGAGGGCGGCGCCGATCAGGGGGAGTGCAACGAGAAGTTCGAGCGTGAGCACCGCGATCGCCACCCAGCGCGGCGCGTCCGGGTCGCGCGCGCCGGCGATCCAGGCCAGCACGCCGCCCACCGTCGGGAACAGGATGAGCCAGAACAGGATCATCGCAGCACCGCGATCGCGATGAGGCCGACCGAGCCGATGGCCAGGCTCGCGGCATAGAGGCGAACATTGCCGGTCTGGGTGCGGCGGATCGCCCGGTGAAGCGCCTGAGTGCCCCAGGCGACGCCGTCATAGACCCTGTCGATGAAATCGTCGCGGTCGATGCGGGCGGCCCAGATCACGGGGCGGACCAGCAGGCGGTCATACAACGCGTCGAACCCGGCGGCCCCATGCCAGAACCGCCAGAGCGGCGTTTCGGCCGGCGGGCGGGACGGGCGCCAGTAGAGCGCGGCGGCCAGCGCGATCCCGAGGATGGAGGCGGCGCTGGCGAGCAGCAGCGGGGTCATGTCGGTCACCTCCCTGGTCGGGGGCAGCACCGGCGCGAGGAGCCTGGAGAGCAGCGTGACGTGGCCGAAGGCCGGCGGCAGCTCGATGAAGCCGCCGACCAGCGACAGCGCCGAGAGCACCACCAGCGGCATGACGACGCGCCAGCCATAGGCGCCGCTGACAGGGGTGTGCTCCTCGCCGAAAAAGGCGATGAAGACGGCGCGGAAGATATAGATCCCGGTGACGAACGCGCCGATCACGCCGGCGAGCCAGAGCACGCGGCCGCCATTGCCGTCGGCCCAGGCGCCCGAGAGGATCGCCTCCTTGCTGTAGAACCCCGAGGTGATCAGCGGCAGGGCGGCGAGGGCGGCGCTGCCGATCAGGAAGCTCCAGAAGGCGGCGGGCAGGCGCCGGGCGAGGCCGCCCATCCGGTAGATGTCCTGCTCGTGATGCAGGCGCATGGTGACGGCGCCGGCCGAGAGGAACAGCAGCGCCTTGAAGAAGGCGTGCGTCATGAAGTGGAACATCGCCGCGCGCCAGGCGCCGACGCCGAGGGCAAGGAACATGTAGCCGATCTGGCTCATCGTCGAATAGGCGAGGATGCGCTTGATGTCGTTCTGCGCCAGCGCGCTGAAGCCGGCGAGCAGCAGGGTCGCCGCGCCGACGATGCCGACGGTGATTTCCGCCGCCGGCGCGAGCAGGAACAGCACATGGGTGCGGGCGATGAGGTAGACGCCGGCGGTGACCATCGTCGCGGCGTGGATGAGCGCGCTGACCGGGGTGGGGCCGGCCATCGCGTCGGGCAGCCAGGTCTGCAGCGGCAACTGCGCGGACTTGCCGACGGCGCCGCCGAGCAGGAGGAAGGCGATCAGCGTCGCGGCCGGCGCGCCGACATGCCAGGTGTGGGCGGCCTCGCGCATCGCCCCGGCGATGTTCAGCGTGCCGAGGCGGCTGGCGATCAGCAGCAGGCCGATCAGGAAGGCGGTATCGCCGACGCGGGTGACGATGAAGGCCTTGCGCGCGGCGAGCCCGTTGGCGGGGTCGCGCCACCAGAAGCCGATCAGCAGATAGGAACAGAGCCCGACCCCTTCCCAGCCGGCGTAGAGGGCGAGGAAATTGTCAGCCATCACCAGCAGCAGCATCGCGGCGACGAAGAGGTTGAGATAGGCGAAGAAGCGGCCATAGCCGTCCTCGCCCTCCATGAATTCGGTCGAGAACAGGTGGATGAGGAAGCCGACGCCGCTGGTGACGAGCATCATCAGCAGCGAGAGCGGATCGACCCGCAGGGTGATGCCGAAGGAAAAACGCCCGACCGCGAACCAGCGCCACAGGGCCTGCTGGTAGGCGGCGCCCGGCGGCGGGTGCAGCAGGAAGGCGCCGGCGATGGCGAAGGCGATGACGGCGGCGAGGCCCACCGAAAGCACGCCGGTCAGCGCCTCGGCGCGGTGCGACAGTCGCCCGGCACCGAGCATGAGCACGATCGAGCCGAGCAGCGGCAGGGCGGGGACGAGCCAGAGAAAATGCTGCATCGTTCTACCCTCTCAGACCGTCGCCGGCATCGGCGTCGAGCGTGGGAATGCGCCGGTGCATCAGCAGGATGAGCGCCAGCCCGACCGAGACTTCCGCGGCGGCGAGCGTGAGCACGAGGATGAACATGATCTGCCCGTCCGGCGAGGCCCAGCGGGCGCCGGCGACGATGAAGGCGACGCCGGCCGCGTTCAGCATCACCTCGAGCGACATCAGCATGAACAGCAGGTTGCGGCGGACCAGCACGCCGACGAGGCCGAGCGCGAAAAGGATCGCGGCGAGCAGCAGACCCTGGTCGAGCGGAACCGTCGCCATCGCGCTACTCCGGTCCCATGATCGAGCGGCCGAGATGAAACGCCGCGACCAGCCCGGCGAGCAGCAGGAACGAGGCCAGCTCGACCGCGAGCATGTAGGGGCCGACCAGCGCGACGCCGACCGCATGCGGGCCGATCACCGCGGCGGCGGGCCGCGGCAGGCCGCCGGAGAGGGCGACACCGCCGAGTTCGATGGCCAGCAGCAGGGCCAGGATCGACGGGCCGATCCAGGTTGCGGGGCGAAGCCAGCTGCTTTCGAGCCGGGCCGCCGCCTCGCCGATGTTCAGCATCATGATGACGAAGACGAACAGCACCATGATGGCGCCGGCATAGATGATGACTTCGAGCGCCGCGGCGAAGGGCGCGCCGAGCACGAAGAACACGAGCGCGACGGCGAGCAGCGAGACCGTGAGATAGAGCAGCCCGTGCACCGCGGACGGGCGGGTGATCATCATCGCCGTCGCGACGACCGCGATGATCGCGGAGATGACGAAGGTGGCGTTCATGATCCGTTATGCCTTCCCCTCCCGTCGCGGTTCATGGCAGCAGGCTGCGCGTGTCGATCGGCTTGCGCTCGCGCGCGGCCTCGCCCTTGTCCTTGCCCGGGATCGCGAGGCCGGACACGCGGTAGAAATTGTAGTCGGGATACTTGCCGGTGCCGCTGATCAGCAGGTGCTCCTTCTCGTAGACGAGGTTCTGCCGGTCGTATTCGCTCATCTCGAAATCCGGGGTGAGCTGGATCGCGTAGGTCGGGCAGGCCTCCTCGCAGAAGCCGCAGAAGATGCAGCGGGAGAAATTGATGCGGAAGAATTCGGGATACCAGCGCCCCTCGGCTTCGGTTTTCTGCAGGCTGATGCAGTCGACCGGGCAGGCGACCGCGCAGAGATAGCAGGAGACGCAGCGTTCCTCGCCGTCCGGGTCGCGGGTGAGCACGATCCGGCCGCGATAGCGCGGCGCGAGATAGGGCATCTCGTCGGGATACGACACCGTCACGTTGCGCTGGAACAAATGCAGGAACGTGTACCAGAGCGTGACCAGCGAACTCAGCATGACCCCCTCCCCTTCATGCGGCCGGCCCGGCGAGCATCAGCGCGCCGGTGACGAGAATGTTCAGCAAGGTGAGCGGCAGCAGGATTTTCCAGCCGAACGCCATGAACTGATCGTAGCGCGGGCGCGGCAGGGCGGCGCGCAGCAGGATGAAGAAGGCGACGAAAAACCCGGTCTTGATCGCGAACCAGAGAAACGGCGGCAGCAGCGGGCCATACCAGCCGCCGAGGAACAGCACCGTCGTCATCGCCGAGACGACGATGATGCCGATATATTCGCCGACGAAGAACATGCCGAACTTCATGCCGGAATACTCGGTGTGGAACCCGGCGCCGAGTTCGTTCTCGCCCTCGGGCAAATCGAACGGAAGGCGATGGGTTTCGGCGATGCCGCCGAGGAAGAAGACGACGAAGCCGATGAATTGCGGCACCACGTACCAGAGATGCCGCTGGCTGTGGACGACATCGGTCAGGTTGAACGAGCCCGCGAGCATCACCACGCCCACCAGCGACAGCCCCATGAAGACCTCGTAGCTGACCATCTGGGCGGCGGCGCGCATGCCGCCGAGAAGCGAGAACTTGTTGTTCGACGACCATCCGGCGAGCACCACCGAGTAGACGCCGAGCCCGCTCATCGCGAGAAAGAACAGCAGGCCGACATTGAGATTGCCGATGATGCCGATCATCGGCGTCGCCGGAACAACGGCGATGGCGAGCATCACCGTGACCATCGAGATCGCCGGGGCGATGACGAAAATGACCGGGTCGGCGAAGGGGGGAATCCAATCCTGCTTGAAAAGCAGCTTGATCCCGTCGGCGACGACCTGGAGCACGCCGAAGGGGCCGGCGCGGTTGGGGCCGTAACGGTCCTGCCAGAAGCCGAGCAGGCGGCGCTCGATCCAGGTCAGCAGGCCAGCCGCCGCCATCAGCACCGCGAGGCCGATCACGACGTTCAGCAGGCCGATGACGATCTCGTTGCCGTGGGTCATGACACCTTCGGCTCCGCCGGGCGCAGCCGCAGCCATGCGGGCACGGCGTGCGCCGTCTGCGCGAGGCCGGCGAGACCCACGACCCCGCGCGGCAGGGCGGGATCGATCTCGACCGCCAGATCCTCCCGCGCATCGCCGATCGCGCAGGAAACAGGCTGGCCGGCGGCGACGCCGAGCGAGGCTGCGTCCGCGGCGTTGAGGACGAGCGCGGGTGGTGCCGCGCGGTCACGGATCGCCGGGGCGCGGCCGGCCTGTTCATCGTCATTGAAGACGCGGGGCAGCAGGACCGCGCGCCACTCGTCCAGCCGCGGGGAGAACGCGGCGGGGATCGTTGCGTCGTAGCGAAGCGTGGCGTCCGGCCGCGCTTCGAGCAGGCGCACGCCGGGATCGCCGCCCTTGAGCGGGCCGTCGATTTCCGCCTGGAAGCGGTTGAGCGACTGCACCGAGTTCCAGCCCGGCGCCCAGAACACCGGGCGCAGGGCCGGCGGGATGGTGCCGTGATGGCCTTCCATCGTCGCGCTGAAGGGCGAGTCCGCCGGGACGGGCGGCATCGGTTCATGGACGCTGCGCCCGGCATCGATCGCGGTGCGGCCGGAATAGCGCCGGGTTTCGCTGGCGATGCGGGAGCCGACGACCCGGAAATCCGCCGGCGGCGCGACAGCAGGCAGGCCGGCGAAACGCGGCATCGCCGCCGCCAGGGCCGCGGCAATGGCCTCGATCGTGGTCAGGCCCTCGCAGGCGTCGAGACCCGCCGTGCGGGCGGCGGCGACAAGCCAGCGCCAGGATTCGGCGATGCCGTCTTCGGCGATGATCGGCGGGTAGAAGCGCTGCGCCCGCCCCTCGGCGCTGACCAGGGTGCCTTCGGCCTCGGCGAAGCTCGCGGCGGGCAGGACGAGATCGGCGCGGCGCGTGGTGGGGCTGTCGGAATGGTCGAGCACCACGAGGCGCGCGGCGGCGAGCCCGGCCTCGATCGCCGCCGCCGGCGCGCGGCGGTCGAGGTCGTTCTCGATCACGATGACGAGGGATGCCCGCCGCGCCAGCGCGGTTTCGACACTGGCCTCCCCCGCCGCCATCAGGGCGAGGCCGAGGCTGTTGCATTCGGGAACGTTCAGCAGCAGCGCCGGCGTCTTGCCGCGGGCGCGCAGGGCGGCGGCGATGTTGGCGGCGGCGCGGATGATGCTCTCCTCGCCGCTCTCGACGCCGGAGACGACGAGCGGGTTCGGCGCGGCGAGCAGCGCCTCGGCGATCTCGCGCGCGGCGGCGGCGAGGTCTTCGGTGATATCGGGAACATCCGGTGCCGCGGGGTCGATCCGGGCGGCCACCGCGAAGCCGAGCCGCGCGATGTCGTCCGGCGCGGCGCGGAGGGCGCGCTGGGCGATGTCGTCCAGCCGTGTCGAGGCGGGGGTGGCGATAAACACGGGGCTTCGCGTGTCGCCGGCGTGATTGCGCACGCCGGTATCCTGCCAGACGGGAATTTTCACCGCCGCCGCCCGCGCGATGCCGGCGCCGCGCGAAGCCTGACGGATGGAGAGCGCCGCGCGCGGGGCGGCGTTGGGCAGGTCCGAGCCGAGAACAAGCACCGTATCCGCCGTCTCCATCTCGCGCAGCGAGGGGACATGCACGGCGCCCGAGCCGAGAATATCGGCGACGAGGCGCAACAGGCGCGCCTCCCCGCGCTGACGCCGGGGTAGAAATTCCGGTCGCCGACGAGCTGGCGCAAAACGTGGTTCGATTCCAGCGAGGCGCGCGGCGAGCCGATGCCGATGACGGTGCCGCCGGCGCGCAGCAGGTCGGCGAGCCGGGCGATCGCGTCGTCGCGGTCGATCGCCGCCAGGCTTCCATCATCGCCGCGCCCCATCGCCGCGCGCAGACGGTCGGGTTGGTTGACGAAGCCATAGCCGAAGCGCCCGCGATCGCAGAGGAAATAGGTATTGACCGCGCCGTTGTAGCGATTGACGATCCGGCGCAGGCGATCCGCGCGGGCATTGGCGATGGTGTTGCAGCCAAGGCCGCAATGGGCGCAGATCGAGGGCGCGCCCCGCATGTCCCATTTGCGGACGTAATGGGCGGAAAACGTCTTGTCGGTAAACACGCCGGTCGGGCAGATCTCGATGAGATTGCCGCTGAACTCGCTCTCCAGCGCGCCATCGGCGTGGCGGCCGAAATAGACGTGATCATGGGCGGCGAAAACATCGATATCCCGGCCGCCGGCATAGTCGCGATAGAAGCGTGAACAGCGGTAACAGGCGATGCAGCGGTTCATCTCGTGCTTGATGAACGGCCCGAGATCCTGGTTGCGATGGGTGCGCTTGGTGAAGCGGTAGCGGCGATAGGTGTGGCCGGTCATCACCGTCATGTCCTGCAGGTGGCATTCGCCGCCCTCTTCGCAGACCGGACAGTCATGCGGGTGGTTGACCATCAGCCACTCGATCACGCTGGCGCGGAAAGCGACAACCTCGGGATCGGCGATCGAGAAGCGCGCGCCCTCCGGCACCGGGGTCATGCAGGCCATCACCATGCGGCCGGTCTGGTCGTCCGGCCCGTCATACTGCTTGACCGCGCATTGCCGGCAGGCGCCGACCGAATCGAGCGCCGGGTGCCAGCAGAAATACGGCAGGTCGAGCCCGGCGCCGAGGCAGGCCTGGAGCAGGTTTTCATCGGGCTTCGCGGTCAGGGTCTTGCCGTCCACCTCGAAGGTCGTCATGCCCAGCCCTCCGCCGTGTCGTGCCAGGGGCAGCGCCCTTCACTGACATGTCGTTCGAATTCCTCACGGAAGAATTTCAGGCCGCTGCGCAGCGGCGCCATCGCGCCGGGGGCGAGATCGCAGAAGGTGCGGCCGGGGCCGAGGAAGTCGACATGGTGGGCGAGCAGCTCGATGTCATCCGCCGCGCCCTCGCCGGCTTCCAGCGCCGCGAGAATGCGCTCGACCCAGGGCAGCCCGTCGCGGCAGGGGGTGCACCAGCCGCAGGATTCCTGGGCGAAGAAATGCTCGATGTTGCGCAGCAGGCCGACCGGGCAGCGCCTCTGGTCCAGCACCAGGATGTTGGCGGTGCCGAGCCAGCTGCCGATCTTGCCGACGGAGTCGAAATCCATCGGGACGTCGAAAGTCTCGCGCATGATGAACGCGGTCGACGCGCCGCCGGGCAGCACCGCGCGCGCCTCGTAGCCCTCGCGCATGCCGCCGGCATGCTCCTCGATGATCTCGTTGAGCGGCGTGCCCACCGGCAGTTCCCACAGACCCGGGCGCTTGACCCGGCCGCTGACGCCGTAGAGCTTGGTGCCGCCTTCGGTCGCGCTACGGCTCAGGCCGAGAAACCAGTCCGCGCCGCGCTCGATGATCGAGGGCACGCAGCACAGCGTTTCGACATTGTTGACGACGGTCGGCTTGCCCCACAGGCCGCTGGTCGTCGAGCGCGGCGGGCGGGTGCGCGGCACGGCGCGCTTGCCCTCCAGCGCGGAAAACAACGCGCTGGCCTCGCCGCAGATATAGCGCCCGCCGCTGCCATGGACGTGGATGGTGAGCGAGAAGCCGGAGCCCAGGATGTCGGCGCCCAGATAGCCGCGCGCCTCGGCCTCGGCCACGGCGCGGGAGAGCCGCTCCATCGCCAGCACGTATTCGCCGCGGACGAAGATATAGGCGGTCTCGGCCTGAACCGCGAAGGCGCCGATGATGATCCCCTCGATCATCAGATGCGGCGCGGCTTCGAGCAGGAGACGGTCCTTGAAGCTGCCGGGCTCCATCTCGTCGGCATTGATGATGAGGTAGCGGTGGCGCGGCGCATCCTCGCCGTGCTGCACGCCTTCCCATTTGCGGCCGGCGGGGAAGCCCGCGCCGCCGCGGCCGCGCACCTTCGCCCGCTTGACCTCCTCGACGACGCGTTCCGGCGACATGCCGAAGGCCTTGCGCATCGCCGCATAGCCGCCGGCGCGCTCGTAGCCGGCGATGTCGAGCGGCTGGCGGCCGGGCTGGATGTATGAAGTGAGCGGTCTGTCCACCATCGCCATCACCTGTATTGCTCCAGGATCGCGTCGATCCGCTCGGGGGTGAGGTCGCCGTGCAGGTCGTCGCCGATCATCATCGCCGGGGCGCGGTCACAGCAGCCGAGGCAGACGATCGGCAGAAGGGTAAAGCGGCCGTCCGGCGTGGTTTCCCCCGGCTCGATGCCGAGGCGCTGGCGCAGCAGGTTGCGCGCGGCGGTGGCGCCCATCACCCAGCAGGCCACGCTGTCGCACAGCAGAATGACATGCCGGCCCACCGGGCGGCGGAAGATCAGGTTGTAGAAGGTGGCGACGCCATCAAGCTCGGCGGGCGTCATGTCGAGAAGGGCGGCCACTTCGGCGAGATGGTCGTCGGAGACATGGCCGTGGCGCTTCTGCACCGCCTTCAGCGCGTCGATCCCGGCGGCGCGCGGGGTTTCGGACTCCCGCCTGAGAGTGGCGATCGTCTCGCGCAGGGCGGGATCGAGCGGCGCCGATGCCGGATCGTGTTCAGCGGTCGACATCGGCCATCACGAAATCGATGCTGCCGATGATCGCGATCAGATCGGCGACATAGGCGCCGCGGCTGATCAGCGGGATCATCTGCAGATGGGGAAAGGAGGGGGTGCGGATGCGGGTGCGGTAGGAGACGGTGTCGCCATCGGCGACCAGGTAATAGCCGTTGATGCCCTTGGTCGCCTCGATGCTGACCATCGCCTCGCCCGGCGGCAGAACGGGCCCCCAGCTGACATTGAGGAAATGGGTGATGAGGGTTTCGATGTCCTGCATCGTCCGCTCCTTGAGCGGCGGCGTCGTCAGCCGGTGGTCGGACTTGTAGGGCCGGGCGGCATGTTGTTGAGGCACTGGCGGATGATGCGCAGGCTCTGGCGGATTTCCTCGATATGGACGACCACGCGGTCGTAACAGTCGCCGTTGTGGCAGATCGGAATGTCGAACTCGAGCTGGTCGTATCCCGAATAGGGGCGCTCGCGGCGATAGTCCCAGCCAAGGCCGCAGGCGCGCAGCCCGGGGCCGGTCACGCCCCAGTCCAGCGCCTCCTCCAGCGTGTAGGCGCCAACGCCGATCGTGCGCGCCTTGAAGAGGCGGTTTCGCATGACGAGCTTGTCGTATTCATCGAGCCGCTTCGACTGGTAGTCGAGATAGTCGCGGATCATCCGGTCCCAGCCCTGCGGCAGATCCGCCGCGACACCGCCGATGCGGAACCAGGCCGGATGCATGCGGAAGCCGCAGATCGCCTCGATGATCTGGAACACCCGCTCGCGGTCGGAGAACATGTAGAAGACCGGCGAAAGCTGGCCGACATCCTGCGACATGGTGCCGTAGAAAACGAGATGGCTCGCGATGCGGAACAGCTCGGCGAGCATGATGCGGATCATCTGCGCGCGGGAGGGCACCTCGATCCCGGCGAGGCGCTCGACCGCCATCACGTAGGGGAAGTTGTTCATCACGCCGCCGAGATAGTCGATGCGGTCGGTATAGGGGATGTAGGTGTGCCAGGACTGGCGCTCGGCCATCTTCTCGGCGCCGCGATGATGAAAGCCGATCTCGGGCACGGCGTCGACGATTTCCTCGCCCTCGAGCTGGAGGATGATGCGGAACACGCCGTGGACGCTCGGATGGTTGGGGCCGAGATTGAGGAACATGAAGTCGGAGTTCTCGCTGTGCCGCTTCATGCCCCAGGCCTCGGGGTTGAAGCGCAGCGCCTCCTGTTCGGCGCGCTCCTTCTCCTCGGTGAGGATGTAGGGGCCCATTTCGGTGGCACGGGCGATATAGTCCTTGCGCAGCGGATGCCCGGTCCAGGTCGGCGGCGTGAGGATGCGGAACAGGGTCGGGTGGCCGGCGAAGCCGATGCCGAACATGTCCCAGACCTCGCGCTCATACCAGTTGGCGTTGGGCCAGATATCCGCGATGCTTCTCACCTCCAGCGCGCCCTCGGCGAGCGGCACCTTGATGCGCACATCGTCGTTCCGCTCGAAGGAGACGAGATGATAGACGAGGGTGAAATCGGCTTTCGGCAGGCCGTCGCGATGGACGCGCTGGCGTTCGTCGATCGCGGTGAGGTCATAGAGCATCTGGAACCGCTGCGCTGCGCCCTCGCGCAGGTGCCGGATCACGGCGTGCAGGATGTCGCGATCGATCCAGATGGTCGGGATTTGGTCGGCGGTCTGTTGCAGGGTGAACGCGATCGGCCCGAGCGTGCGGACCAGGTCGGACACGATGCGCTGTTCGGCCTCTGTGGCGGGGATGCTGTTGAATTCCGTCAGCATCCCGCCCTCCCTACACGCTGTCCGGCGTGGGGAGGCTGCCGGCCGCTTGCCTCTCCTGGTGTTTGAGATCGCGGAAGCTGGGCCGCTCGATCTTCTCGGCGCCGTTGGGCCCGATCATCCAGCTCAGCGGCCGGCGTTCGGAGCCGATCGAATTCTGCAACAGCGTCAGCCCTTCAAGCAGCGCGTCCGGCCGCGGCGGGCAGCCGGGCACGTAGACATCGACGGGCAGGAAGCTGTCAGCGCCCTGAACGACGGCGTAGATGTCATACATCCCGCCCGAATTGGCGCAGGCGCCCATCGAGATCACCCAGCGCGGCTCCAGCATCTGGTCGTAGAGATACTTGATGACGGGCGCCATCTTCACGAAGACGGTGCCGGAGATGACGATCAGGTCGGCCTCGCGCGGGGTGGCGCGCAGCACTTCCGAGCCGAACCGGGCGATGTCGAACTTGCTGGTGAAGGCCGTCGCCATCTCGACATAGCAGCAGGAGAGGCCGAAATTGAACGGCCAGATCGAATATTTCCGCCCCCAGGCCACCATGTCCTCCAGCCGGCCGAGGGCGACGTTGCGGCGCACGGCGTCGGTGAAGGTGCCGCCGCCGGGGGATGCGGCGGGCGGATGGCCGGCGGCGCCGAGGCCGCGGAGCAGCGGCGCCGTCGTGGAAGCCTGTTGTCCCGTTCCGCCTTTGCCGAAGGTGAACCGCATCGCCTCAGCGCCCCCGCGCCCTGGCAAGCCGCCGCGGCCTCGGCCCCCATTCCAGCGCCCCCGCGCGCCACAGATAGACGAGCGCGGCAAGCAGCGCGAGAACGAAGACCGCGATCACGCAATAGCCGGTCCATCCCGCTTCATGAACGGCGGTGGCCCACGCATAGAGATACGCCGCTTCAAGATCGAAGATCACGAAGAACATCGCAATCAGATAGAACTGCACGGGCAGCCGGAAGCGGGCGTAGCCCACGGTGACGATGCCGGATTCAAAGGGCTCGCTGGTGGCCCGCTTCAGGTGCCGCTGACCAAGAAAGTGGGACACCCCGATCATGCCCGCGACCAGCACGACCACGCAACAGGTATACAGCAGCATTACCCAATAATGGGCTGAATACTCCATAGTCGACGTCCTTCCCACCAGCAGCGCGGACACCGCGAAAAACGATGCCAACCGCAAAACGACAGGACTATTAGTTTCTTAACTGACACTACTCACTTGCCGTCTGTCAAGAAGACTTTCATCAATGGGAATATTCAAATTTCCAACGGCATGAAAATCAATATGTTATCGCCCCGTGCGACGGACAAACGGCAAGAGGCGAATGAAGCGCATCACGGCGGAGGGCGCCCGTCGCCCCGCGGCGAACCCGAAACGCATGACGCCTGCCCGACATGTCCGCCGCCGCCCGAGCCGGAGATAATTGTTTTTTCTGGAGCGCTTTCCGATCCATCCGGATCGGATGGAGTGCTCTATGGCATTGATAAATAGAGCATCAATCATCGCGCGGATGGATAACAATACCGAGGCCGATCCGGAGTCCCGTTCCGCTGGCCCGGCATTGTCTTCGAGCATAGTCATCCTGAGCGAGCGTGACAGCCTTGCCATTCACCCGGATGAAAGGCCCTTCGACTGGCTGAACCTGAAACATGGCGATCGATTTTTTATTGATCGAAACATCCTTTATTATGTTTGAACTGAAAGACATATCCACCATGAATCGACAGGTGGTTTCAGAAATATTTTTTATATTTATTCTGTATTTATTTGTATTGCTTTGATCGAATGAAATTGAAAAGTTTTTCTGTTTTTGATTTTCGCTATTGATCATATGAATCAACTGACCTGGCTCAAGATTTCTATAATTTTTTATCTGCTTGAAATAATACATACTTCTCTGATTGTAGTAATTTTTATTCGAAAATAAATATATATGATTATCATAAGTATATTTGGCGGCAAGGACAATGATTGCCGCTGAAAAACAGCCCGACAGGAGCCCGAGCAACAACCACTCCGACCGTTTGAAAAACTCCATGACCCAGCCTGCTTTTCGTAGGTTTTCAGTTCACCGCCGAGTCGCTTATCGTCTAATCATGAATATATAATTAATAATGTTATCAAACAATTTGATAAAATTCATAAATAAAAATCGATACCGTAAATCGAAACAAAAGAAGCCCCGACCAAGGCCGGGGCATTAGTTTGGAACAGGGAAAAAAACGTCTGGGAGAAACGTCTGTCTCGTCAATACAATGCTTTCACGGTTCCCCGACATGATCTGGATCAACAGGCGACGAAATTCGGCTTGGAGCATCTTTATCCCGCGCGGTCGTCATCGCTGGCCGGCCCCTTGGAGGCCCTGAGCAGCATGCCAAACAAGTCTCGCGGTTCGTCGGGATCGGCCAGCATGTCGAGTTCGTCGTAAAGCCCCGTTCCCGCCAGCAATGAGCGGACATAGCGCAGCGCCGAAAAATCCTCCGTCGCAAAGCCGACCGAGTCGAACACCGTGATCTGTCTCGCATCCCGCCGCCCCTCGGCCGTCCCGCAAATCACCTCCCAAAGTTCCGTGACCGGATGATCCGCGGGAAGTTGCTGAATTTCCCCCTCGATACGGGTCTGTGGCATGTATTCGACAAATATATCCGAACGCAGCAAAATATCCCGATGCAGTTCGGTTTTTCCAGGACAGTCACCGCCGACCGCATTGATATGAACTCCCGAGCCAACCATGTTGTCGCTCAGAGCCCGAATCTGAATGGTAGTGCGACTATCGGTGACGGGCGATTTTTCGTGTGAGCAGGCGGATATGGGCGAGGAAGAGCCATGCGGTGGCGCTGGTAACGGTGGCCTCGAAATCCCTTGCGAGACGTCGGCATCTGCCGAGCCAGGCGAAGGTTCTTTCTACCACCCAGCGCCGCGGCAGGAGTTCAAACCCGCTCGCGGCGTCGGAGCGCTTTACGATCTGTATGGTCCATTTGCCGATTTTGGCGAGGCGTCCATTGAGTTTAGGACCGGCATAACCGCCGTCAGCGAATATGTGCCGCAACCAGGGATACAGGGATTTGACGGATTTGAGCACGTCGGGCGCCCCGTCGCGGTCCTGAATACCGGCATGATGAACGACGGCACCGACGAGGTGGCCGATTGTATCTGTGATGATGTGGCGCTTGCGGCCCTTGATCTTCTTTCCGGCATCGAACCCGCGCGGCCCGCCGGCTTCGGTGGTCTTGACCGACTGACTGTCGATCACACCGGCTGTGGGCGAAGCCTCGCGTCCGGCCATTTCCCGCGCCTGCATGACTAGGACGTGATTGATGCGATCGAACGTGCCGTCACGACAGAAGCGGTAGAAATACCCCTGCACGGTGGTGAACGGAGCGAATTCCTTCGGGATCTGGCGCCACTGACAGCCGGTTGCCAGCATGTAGAAGATGGCCTCCACAATCCTTCGAAGCGCCACCCTTCGGGGTCGGCCTCGATGCTGCGGAGCGGGCATGAACGGCTCGATCATGGCCCATTCAGCGTCGGTGAGGTCGCTTGCGTAGCGCAATCCGGCCCGGCAATATCGTCGCCGAGCGATTTCAGTCCAGGTCATCGTGTCTCCGTCCGTCTTCGCAAACGAACTGAATCACAACTTACTGAAATCGCTCAACTATCTTTTTCGGTCCGGCTCTCAGAATCGTGGCGTATTGCTTGTCCGCCGTGACCGTTGTGATGATATCCGCGCCGGACACCGCCTCTTCCGCCGACCGGCAGGGCGTTACGTCGATATCGAATCCAGACAGGTTGCGCATGCATTTGCGCGTCGCGGCCGCATCGATGTCGAACAGCCGGAGCTGGCGGAGTCCAAGCAGGCTGCGGAACGCGATCGCCTGAAATTCCGACTGCGCGCCATTGCCGATAATGGCCATGCATCGGGCGTCCCGCGGGGCGAGCCGCCTTGCCGCGACCGCGGAGGTCGCCGCGGTCCGCAGCGCCGTGAGGAGTGTCATTTCCGAAAGCAGAACGGGATAACCGGTCCCGACATCGGCGAGAACCCCGAAAGCGGTGACCGTCTGCCGCCCCTCGCGCATGTTCTTCGGATGGCCGTTGACGTATTTGAACCCGTAGGTCCGGCCATCGCTGGTGGGCATCAGTTCAATCACCCCCTCGGGACTGTGCGATGCGACGCGGGGGGTCTTGTCGAAGCTCGGCCAGCGTCGGAAATCATCCTCGATCTGAGCGGCCAGCCCGGTGATGAACTGTTCAACGCCGTGGCGCAGCACCAGCTTCATCATGTTGTCGACATTCACGAACGGCACGATGTTCAATCTCGGATTCATCCGGCGTAACTCCTTGTCGGGGTATCCAGCACCCGCCGGCCGAGAAGGCTGGCGAGCAGGTCAACCATCAGAACGGCGGTGCGTCCGCGTTCATCGAGGAACGGGTTGAGTTCGACGAGATCGACACTGCCGACGAGGCCGCAGTCATGCAGCATTTCCATGACGAGATGCGCCTCGCGGACCGTCGCCCCGCCAGGCACCGTCGTCCCCACGCCCGGCGCAATCCCGGGGTCGAGAAAATCGACATCGAGACTCACATGCAGGTGCCCGCCCGCCGCCGCCACCCGCCCCAGAAACGCGCGGAGCAATGGCGCAATGCCGTGCTCGTCGATCGCCCGCATATCGTGAACGGTCATGCCGGCAGATTCGATCACCCGCCGCTCCGCCGGATCGACGCTGCGGATGCCGAGCATGCAGACATTCGCGGGGTCGACGATGGCCGGCTGCGGCGGGAAGAACCCCTCGAACCCCGGCTGCCCGGTCGCATAGGCCATCGGCACGCCGTGCAAGTTGCCGCTTCTGGTCGTCTCCAGAGTATGCAGGTCCGGGTGGGCATCCAGCCACAGCACGAAAAACGTCTTCCGCCACTCCGTCACCCTGCGGCAAAGCCCGGTCAGCGATCCCGCGGCAAGGCTGTGATCGCCGCCGAGGCAAACCGGAAACACATCGGGCGAATCGAACGCGGCATAGGCCGCATCGGCCAGGGCCGACGTCCAGCCCACAACCGCCGGCAACTCCCGGATCGCGCGATTGCCATGAGGCGCCGGCCGGGCCGGCGCAGGGGCGACATTGCCCAGATCCTCCACGGCATGGCCGAGTTCGGCGATCGCCCTGGCGATCCCGGCCGCCCGGAAGGCGCTTGGCCCCATATCGCAGCCAGGTCGTCCCGCCCCGTCCTGAACCGGGGCGCCAATCAGCCGGCATCGCTTTTGCTGCGCCATCACACCCCCGCGATCAATCTGCATCCATCCTCCAAGGGAACTACGGAACGATGGCGGAGGTGAGCCGAATTATTGATAAAAATGACTACCTGTTTTGCCAGTTTGCCTGATATTTTTGATCAGAATGCGGAACCCCTCCATGGAACAGCCCGTCTCTCTCGATGACAGACTCATCACCCTGTTGCGCCACAATGGCAGGCGAAGCATTTCCGACCTCGCCCTCGCGCTGGGCGTCTCGCGCGCCACGGTTCGCGCCCGGATCGAACGGCTGGAGCGTGGCGGGGTGATCATCGGCTACACGGTCGTGCTGCGTGCCGATACGGTCGCGGCCCCCGTGCGGGGGATCATGCTGATCGAGGTCGAGGGGCGCGCCGCGGACCAGGTCGTCCGCGCCCTCGGCGGCTTTCCCGAAATCATCGAGATCCACACCACGAACGGCAAATGGGATCTCATCGTCGAACTCGCCGCCCCAAGCCTCGCCGATCTCGACGCGACTCTGCGGCGGATCAGGCTGATCCCCGGCATAACCGGCAGCGAAACCAACCTGCTCCTCGCCACCCCGCGCAGCGCGCGGGCGAGGCTTTAGAGCATCATCCATCCAGCGCCGGAAGCTCGACGCGCCGGATATCCCGCTGCGATGCCCGGCCGCGCGCCGGGGCGGTCACCGCAGTGCGAACCTCGCCCGCTCAGTCCGCCTTGTCCGGCCCGTCGATATGAGGAACAACCGCGCTTCCACTGCGCGACGAGCGTGACGCGGCCTCGATCACGGCCATCACCGCCAGCGCAGCGCCCGGCGGCACCGGGCCATCGCCGCCGCCGGGCAAAGCGTCGCGCAGTTCGGCGTAATACCTGCGATGATCTCCGGCCGGAACGGGAATGTCCCGAATCGTGCCGGATGGGTCGAAATGCAGCATGGCATCGGGATCTTCGCCCCATCCTGTCGCCCCCGGCCGCATGCCTGCCCGCAGCTGGTCTTCCTGGATATCGGCGAAACGTTTGACCAGCGTTCCCTTGTCGCCATGCGCGACGAAGCGGTGCCCGCCGCCGCACGCCAGCATTCCGGCATGCAGAATCACCCGCCGCGGGCCATAATCGAGAATCACATGCACCCAGTCCTCAACCACGGCGCCCTTCCGCTGGGCGGCGAAATTGGCCTGCACGCGGTGCGGCATCCCGAAAAGGCAAAGCGCCTGATCGACGAGATGAGGGCCGAGATCGAGCCATAATCCGGCCCCCGGAACGGCCTGCTCCCGCCAGCGCGGCCGCACCTGCGGACGGAACCGGTCGATATGGGATTCGAAATGGCGGACTTCGCCGATCAGCCCATCCGCGATGGCCTTGCGAACCGCCAGAAAATCGCTGTCCCAGCGCCGGTTCTGGAAAACGGAAACAATCCGGCCGGCACGCCGCGCGGCCGCGACGACGGCGCGCGCGTCCGCGAGGTCCAGCGTGAAGGGCTTGTCGACAACAACGTGTTTCCCGCTCGCCAGCGCCGCTTCGGCGAGAGGACGATGCGTCTCGTTGGGCGAGGCCAGAACGACCAGATCGATGTCGTCGCGATTGATCAGCGCGAGCGGGTCGGCCTCCACCGCCAGGCCTGGCAGATCGGCGTGAACCCTCGCCGCATCGCGCGAGGCGATCGCGGTCAGCCGATAGCCCCCGGTTGCCGATATCAGCGGCGCGTGGAATGTGCGGCCGGCATAGCCATAGCCGATCAGGCCGACACGAATTTCGCCACCTCCCGCCATCATGTGCCCGACCGGGTGCCGGACCTCATGCGATCTTCGGGATCGTGACGCCGATCATGTCACCCGCCGTGACGATCGACGCCAGCCTCTCCTCGTCCCAGCCATCGGTTCCTTCAGGGCGCCGCGGCAGAACCATCCACCGGTAATCGGCCGTGGAGTCGACAATGCGAAGCTTCACGCCGGCCGGAACGATCGTCCCCCATTCCGCCAGCAACCCGCGCGGATCGCGCACGGCGCGGGCGCGGTAGGACGCCGACTTGAACCAGAACGGCGGATAGCCCAGAACCGCCCGCGGGTAGCAGCTGCACAGCGTGCAGACGACGAGATGATGCACCGACCCGTCGTTCTCGACGACGCCGAGCGGCGGCGCGCCCCGCATGACCACCCCCAGCTCCTCCACCGCACGGGTTCCGTCCCCGAGAAGGCGCTGGCGGAACAGGGGATCAACCCAGGCGCGCGCGACGATGCCCCCCCCCTGGGCCGGGCTCGCCGCCTCGGTAATCGCGATCCGGTCGGCGATCTCGGCCGGCGAAACGATGGATTTCTCCGCCAGGATATCGCGGATGGCGACGAGAAGCCGCTCGGCGGAAACGCGCAGCAGGTCGTCCGGCGCGCTCATGCTCTCTCCAGCCAGGTTTCGTAAATCTCGATGAGGATCTCGTCGTCTCCCTGCCCCTCGGGCCATATCGCCTGCCGCGGAAAGGCGACATGGTAAAGCGCGAGGTCGCGCGCCGGCCGGGCGAAGGCCAGATCCTCCGGATTGGGAAACCGCCCGAGATAGGCGCGGATCTCACCCGGCATGCCGCGAACGTAGTGCGGCGTGCGTATGTGCACGGCCCCGCCTGTCTCCGGCCAGTCATCCCGCACGCGAACAGGGTCGCCGGCGGAGAACAGGCTCATGCCGCCGCCAGGGCGCGGCGCAACTCCGCCTCGGTGACGACGCCGCGCCGCAGCAGATTATCGGCGATCGAGCGGATCCAGCGCTGATAATACCCCAGAGCGTGATACTCCGGTTCGGGAATCGCCTCGATCCCGCGGCGCAGTTCATCGACGCTCATCAACCCCTTCAGGCTGAGCAACTGCCGCAGCGCATCGACCTCGCGATCGAAATCGGTCAGCACATGAGGCTCGGTATCGACGCCGGAGCACATGAACGCCGAAACACCGCCCAGATCGTGATGCGCCCGTGGCCGGTTTTCCGGCAACCGCCCGCTCGTCGATGTTTCGCTGTCCTCGGTCATGGAAACAGTCTAGCGCAGGACCACCGCAGCACAAGCCACCACCGCGGCCTGACCGCACGCCGCGCCGCGGATCAGCCTGAACACGATTTCGAGTGGGATGGTGGGCGCACAAGGACTCGAACCTTGGACCCGCTGATTAAGAGTCAGCTGCTCTACCAACTGAGCTATGCGCCCATCACACATGATCGTCCGCGTCGCACCGCGTCGACAGAGGCCGTCTAGCAAGATCGGCCCGGTCTGTGAAGAGGCCGATCCACCACTTGATCAATCGGCGGATATGGCGAATTAGAAACAGGATCGGCCATGCAGGCTCCCGCAATGCACAGAACAGGTAGAATCCGATGCCGCACTCAAGGAAAATGACTTTCCGACGCGCCCCGCTCTGGACCGCAGCAACGATGATCGCTGTGCTGGCTGGCGTGTTCGGCGTCGAGGCCGCCTTCGGCCAGGGTTCCGGCGGCTATGTTCCCGCCCCGACCGCGGCGCCGCCGGGAGCGTTTCCTGCCATGCCGAAACCGAATACCAGCGGGATGAGCCAGGCGCAGATCGCCGAAGTGCAGCGCGGAGAATATCTCACCGCCGCGGCCGACTGCATGCCCTGTCACACGGCCCCCGGCGCGAAGCCCTTTTCGGGCGGGCTGTCCTTCGTAACCCCCTTCGGCACGATCTATTCACCGAACATCACGCCCGCGAAAGCCACCGGAATCGGCAAGTGGACGCAAGCGCAGTTCTACGATGCCCTGCATTACGGCATTTCACCCGGCAGCTCGCTCGGCGTGTTTCCGAAATATCTCTACCCGGCGATGCCCTACACGTCCTACGCCAAGCTGACGAAGCCGGACGTGACAGCCATCAAGGCCTATCTCGACGCGATCCCGGCGGTCGATGCGCCGCATGTGCCGAACAGGCTCGGTTTTCCGTTCAACATCCGGGCGATGCTGCTCGGCTGGCGGATCATGTTCTTCAGCACCGCGCCGGTCCACTACAGGAAGGACTGGTCGCCCGCGGTGCGCAAGGGCGCCTATCTCGCCGAAGCGCTCGGCCATTGCAGCGAGTGCCATTCGCCGCGCAACCTGCTCTTCGCCATCAAGTCCGGAGACACGCTGGCCGGCGCGCAGATCCTCGGCGAACCCTGGTATGCGCCGAACATCTCCTCCTCGAAACCCTACGGCGTCGGCGGCTGGAGCCGCAGCGACCTGGTCGATTACCTGCATGAGGGCGGCAACATGAACCGTGGCTCGGCATTCGGGCCGATGCAGTCGGTCGTGAATTACAGCCTGAGCCAGCTACCGCGTCAGGATATCGACGATCTCGCCGCCTACCTCCAGACAGCGACGCCGCCGCGCGAGAACCCGGTGAGGAAGGTGGCGCTCGCCCCCGGCGAGCTCGCCCAGGGCAAGACGCTCTACGATCAAAACTGCGCCGCCTGCCACCAGGCGGACGGCAAGGGCGTGAAGGATGTCTTCCCCAACCTCGCGGGCAACGATTCCGTCACCAACGGACCGTCCGACAACGTGATCGGCGTCGTCCTCGGCGGCATGATTCCCTGGCACGTCAACGGCCCCGCGATGCCCGCCTTCGGATCGATCCTGAATGACGCCCAGATCGCCGCGATCGCGAATTACGTCCGCACCGCCTGGGGCAACAAGGGTGTTACCGATGCCAACGCCGCCAAGGTGCTGGCGATCCGCGACTCGGCGCCGCCACACGACATCGCTCTGGCGGATGCCGACTATCTCGACCTTCCGCCGATCGCCTCCGCCGCCGCGCGCAAGATGAACTGCCCGCTGCTGACGCCGGATCTGGTGTCTCCCGGCCACGGCGTGATGGACATGATGCAGGGCGCGACCCCCGCCACCCTCGGCAACCGCACCCGCCTGCTGATCGCCGCGATCCGCAAGGCCTATCCGGGCATCAGCGCGCAGCGCATGTCGGAATTCCTGATGACGGCGTATTGTCCGGTGGTCGCGCAGGAGAGCGGGCTGTCGCTGTCGCAGAAAAAGGCGGCGCTGAAACGGTTCCTCGCCGATGCGGCGAAGATCGACACGGCCGCGCACAAGGGGAGCTGAGGCCATCCGACCGCCGCTTCCCACCCGAACCCTCCGGGGTGCGGCAATCCTGCCGCATCTCGCGGCGCTCGCGCGCCTGCGGATCGAGGTCTTCCGCGCCTGGCCCTATCTTTACGACGGCGACGAGGCCTATGAACGCGATTATGTCGCGACCTACGCCGCGAGCGAGCGCGCCGCGATCGTGATCGCGAGCGATGGCGAGACCATCGTCGGCGCCTCCACCTGCCTGCCGCTCTCCGACGAGGACGAGCCGATGCAGGCGCCCTTCCGCGCTGCCGGGATCGACCCCGCCTCGGTCTTCTATTTCGGCGAGTCGGTGCTGCTGCCGGCCTATCGCGGCCGGGGCATCGGCGTCGGCTTCTTCCGTGAGCGCGAGGCGCATGCGCGGTCGGTTTCCGACGCCGCTTACGCCGCCTTCTGCGCCGTGATCCGCGACGAGGCCGATCGGCGCCGCCCGGCGGACGCCACCACGCTCGACGCGTTCTGGCGCAAGCGCGGATATGCGCCGGTGCCCGATCTCGTCTGCAGGATGCGCTGGCGCGAGCGCGGCGGCGCGGGCGAGGTGGAAAACCGGCTGCAAGTGTGGATGAAGCCACTGGGCGGCGCCTGACCATGCGGCTCGCCCTCTCCCCCTTCCCGATCCGCCGCCCGCAGGGTCTCGATGATTTTCTCTCGGCGGTCGAGCGCCTCGTTCACGACGCGAAAGCCGGCGGCGCCGATCTGCTCGTTCTGCCGGAATACGCCTCGATGGCGCTCGCCGGCGCCTTTGTCGCGGCGCCGGACGTTGCGGCCGAGCTGGATGCCGTGGTCAGCCGCGCCGAGGCGCTGGTGGCCGGGTTCCGCGCCCTCGCCCGCGCGCACGGCCTGTTGTTCCTGCCCGGCTCGGTGCCGATGCGCGGCGTCGACGGCAAGATCCGCAACAGGGCGCCACTGATCGACGGGAACGGCCGCATGGCCTTCCAGGACAAGCGGGTCATGACGCGCTTCGAATCCGAACGCTGGGGGATCGCGCCAGGCGCCTCCCCCTCCGTATTCGAGACCGATTTCGGCCGGCTTGGCATCGCCATCTGTTACGATTCCGAGTTCCCGCAACTGACGCGCGCGCAAGTGCTGGCCGGCGCGGAGACGATCCTGGTGCCGGCCTGCACCGACTCGCTGCACGGCTTCAACCGGGTGCGCCTGTCGGCTCGCGCGCGGGCGCTGGAGAATCAGTGCTTTACCGCCGTTGCCCCAACCACCGGGACCGCCTCCTGGTCGGCCGCTCTCGATGAAAATCGCGGTTACGCCTGCGTTTTCGGGCCGGTTGATCGCGGGTTCCCCGAGGATGGGCTGCTCGCCCGCGGCGCGCTGGATGCGCCGGACCTGCTCTTCGCGACGCTCGATCCCGCCCGCCTCGCGGAAACGCGCGCCGACCCCGCGGTCCGAAACCGGACCGACTGGCCGGACGATCCGGCGCCCGCCCCGGTCGTCCGGCTGACATGACGCGGATCTACGTCGTTGCCGGCGAAGCGAGCGGCGATGTGCTGGGCGCGCGGCTGATCGCCGCGATGCGCGCGCAGGCCGGCAACATCGAGGTCGCCGGCATCGGCGGCGCGCGGATGGCGGAGCAGGGCGTCGCGTCCCTGTTCCCGATGCAGGAACTGGCGCTCATGGGGCTTGCCGAGGTGCTGCCCAAGATCGTCCGGCTGCGCCGGCGTCTCGATCAGGCCGTGGCGGATATCGAAGCGAGGCGGCCGGATATCGTCGTCACCATCGACAGTCCAGGCTTCACGCTCCGCCTGCTGCGCCGGATCGCGCCGCTCGGTCTGCGCCGCGTGCAGTACGTCGCCCCCCAGGTCTGGGCCTGGCGACAAGGGCGGGTCCGGCATTTCCCCGGCCTGTGGGACAGGCTGCTTTGTCTTCTCCCGTTCGAGCCGGATTTCTTCGCGCCGCATGGGTTGAACCCGGTCTTTGTCGGCCATCCGGTTCTCGAATCCGGCGCCGGCGCCGGCGATGCGGCGCGGTTTCGCGCGCGGTTCGACCTTGCCGAAACCGCGCGGCCGCTGATCCTCATGCCCGGCAGCCGCCGCACCGAAACATCCCGGCTGATGCCGGTTTTCGGCGCGACGGTGGAACGTCTGCACGCGCGGTTTCCCGGTCTCGTGCCGGTGCTCGCCGCGGCGCCGGCGCTGGCGGGCGAATTGCAGGCCGAGGCCGCCGGCTGGTCGCGCCCGCCGCTCATCGTCACCGATATCGCCGACCGATACGACGCCTTCGCCGCGGCCGCCGCCGCCCTGACCAAATCCGGCACCTCGACGCTGGAACTCGCCCTCGCCGGCGTGCCGATGGCCGTAACCTACCGGGTCAACCCGATCAGCGCCTTTCTGGTCCGGCGACTGGTCAAGGTGAAGCACGCAGCGATGATCAACCTGCTCGCCGCCGACGCGCTGGTTCCCGAACTGTTGCAGGAAACATGCACCCCCGACCGGCTCGCGGCTGAAATCGGCTCGCTGCTTGGCAATCCGGCGCTGGCCGCGGCACAGCGCGCCGGATTCGCGACCGCGCTTGCAACCCTCGCGGCCCCCGGTGCATCCGCCCCCAGCGAAGCCGCGGCGGCGCGTGTGCTCGAGCTGCTCTGACGGGCGGGCCCGCGTCACGAAAACAGGAAAAGGCCCGGATCTGATCCGGGCCTTTCACGATATCACGTCACCGGTCACCGCAGCGCGAAAGCGCCGCAGCCAGTTACTTGATCTTCGCTTCCTTGAACGTGACATGCTTGCGCGCGACCGGATCATATTTCCGGAACTCGAGCTTGCCCGTCTGCGCCTTGGCGTTCTTCTTCGTCACGTAGAAGAAGCCGGTGTCGGCGGTGGAAACCAGTTTGATCTGAACAGTGTTCGTCTTGGCCATGCGTATTCTCCGATCGCGCCGATATGATCGACCTTGCCCGCCCGGTCAACCCCCGGCGCGAATATCTGGGAGCAGCGGCCGGATCAACGCGGCGCGATAGGCTGCCGGATCGTCGATCAGCGCCCTGGCCGCCCGCTCATAGCCACTCGCCCGATCGCCGCCGGGCAGGATTCGCGCAGCGCCAGCACCTCGGCAAGCGGCATCGGCGCCCGCGAGGCGCGGGTCTCGGCAAGCGGCTTGCGCAGAAGGTCATCGCCGCGCCTCAGCGCCGCGATCTGATTCGCCAGCATGTCGGTGCCGAGGCTGGTGCACACCTGCGGAAACACGCCGAGGCTCTGCAACGGCCAGCCGCGCGGCGCGATCATCCGGCTCCAGGTCACGAACAATTCTCCCCCGCCCGGCAATTCGGCGACGCTCTGCACCAGCCCCTTGCCAAGCGTCGCGCTGCCCAGAACGACGCCGCGATCATTGTCCGCGATCGCGGCGAGAACACCTCGGCGGCGCTTGCGGTGCTGCCATCGACCAGCACGACGACCGGCAAACCCGCGCGATATCGGCCCCCTCGGCATGCCAGACCTTGTTGGCGACAGGGTCCCGGCCGATCGTGCGGATGATGGTGCCCCGCGACAGCAGCGTGTCCAGGCTGAGCACCGACTGACGCAGCACGCCGCCGCGATTGCCGCGCAGGTCGATGACGATTCCCTTCGGCGCCGGCTGCGCCTGCACGAGATGCGCGAGCATGGCCGCGAATTGCTGCGCCGTGCCGTGATCGAACCCCGCCACGCGAATATAGCCGATCCCATCGTCGATCTGGCCGCTGACGCTCTGCGTCGGCACGAGGGCGCGGTCCAGCGTGATGGTCTGCGGCAGGCTGTTCCCCGGCCGTATCGTCAGATCGACAGTACTGCCGATCGGACCGGCGAGGTCCATTTGCGACTGGCCGACGGGCTGACCGGCCGTCTCCCGCCCATCGATCGCGAGCAGCTGCATGCCGGGAGCGACCCCGGCCCGGTCGGCCGGGCTTGAAGGTGTGACCCCGGTGATCACGACAAGCCCGTTCTGGCGCGCCAGGCTCATGCCGACCCCGCCGCGGCCCAGCCTCAGCGCCCGTTCGGCGGCCGCGTCGCGGGGGCGACATAGCGGGAATACGGATCGAAATGATTGAACAGCTCGTCGAAAAAGCTGCGGATCATGCCGCCCGTGCCGGCCCGCTCGATGGCGGACGACGCCCTGAAGGCCTGCGCCGCGACCGCGGCACAGGCCATGCCCCATTTCGCCGCGTCACCCGCCGGTGGCGCCGGGGTCGCGTAGATCACGCGATTCGGGCCGAACAGCACCAGCTTGCCGGATTGCTCCTGCACCGTGATGTCGGGATCGAGCGCGGTGATGCCCGAGAGCCCCCACACCGCCATCTGCGGTATGCCCAGCGGCTCGAGCGTTCGCGGCGCCATGAAGGCCAGCGCAGCGCCCCACACCGCCGCGACACGGGCGGTGTCGAACCCGCGCTGATCCGCCCGCGCGCCCGGTGCCGGCGTCACCACGCAGACCATCGCGACGATGAGCCGGATCAGCCGCGCGACTCTCGACCGACGGACATGGCACGCCCCGGAATGTCGGGCGCGCGCGTGCGTCGGCCGTCGTCTCATCGGCGGCCGCGTTTCTGCCTGGACGGGGCGCGGCCGGGCTTCCTGCCGCCCTTGCGGGCCGGCGGGCGGCGTCCCGTCCCCCCTCCCTCGCCCGGCGCGCTGCCGCCTTCGATCAGGGTGAACAGCAGCCCGCCGGTCACCGGCTTGGCCTCGCGCAGCCGCACCACCACCGGATCGGCGAGGCGGAACACCACGCGCGAGCGAGTGCCGGCCAGCGTGCCGTCGGCCTCGTCGAAATGCCAGAAATCGTCGGGCAGCAGCGCCATCGGCACAAAGCCGGACGCCCCCGTCGCATCGAGGGTGACGAACAGGCCGAACCGCGTCACGCCGCTGATCCGCGCGCCGAAATCCTCGCCGATCCGGTCGGCGAGATAGGCGGCGAGATAACGATCGGCCGATTGCCGCTCGGCATCGGTGGCGCGGCGCTCGGTCGAGGTGATCGCCGCCGCGATGGTCTCGAACCCCTCGGCGTGTTCGGGGCGCAGCCCGTCGGTGCCGAGCTTGAGCCCGGCGATCAGCGCGCGATGGACCAGAAGATCGGCATAGCGGCGGATCGGCGAGGTGAAATGCGCGTAGCTGTTCAGCGCGAGGCCGAAATGGCCGATATTCTCCGGCGCGTATTCCGCCTGGCTCTGGCTGCGCAGCACCGCCTCGTTCACCAGCGGCGCCGCATCGGTGCCGGAAACCAGCCGCAACACATGGTCAAGGTCGCGCGGGCGGAGCTGGTCGCCGGGCTTGAGCGAAATCTCGAACGTCGCCAGCAGGTTGCGCAGCGAATCGAGCTTTTCCGGCGAGGGCGGGGCATGCACGCGATACATGCAGGGCTGGCGCAGCCGCTCCAGCTCCTCCGCCGCCGCGACATTCGCGAGGATCATGAACTCCTCGATCAGCCGGTGGCTGTCGAGCCGCGGGCGCGGCGCCACATCCGTCACCCGCCCGGCCTCGTCGAGCGTGATCTTGCGCTCCGGCAAATCGAGATCGAGCGTGCCGCGGGCCTGCCGCGCGGCGAGCAGCGTGCGATAGGCGGCATAGAGATGCCCGATCGTCCCCTCCGGCAGGTCGGCCTGCCAGCCGGCCTCGAAAGCGCCCTGCACCTCCTCATAGGTGAGGCGGGCGAAGCTGCGCATCAGGCCGCGGCCGAATTTGTGGCTGAGCTTGCGGCCCTCGGAATCGACGATCATCTCGACGAACAGGCACCCCCTGTCCTCGCCGGGGCGCAGGCTGCACCAGCCGTTGGAGAGCGCTTCGGGCAGCATCGGCACCACGCGGTCGGGGAAATAGACCGAGTTGCCGCGCTTCAGCGCCTCGCGGTCGAGCGCCGAACCAGGTCGAACGTAATGCGCGACATCGGCGATCGCGACGACGATGCGATGCCCCGGCCCGGCGGGTTCGGCGAAAACGGCGTCATCGAAGTCGCGCGCATCGGCGCCGTCGATCGTCACCAGCGGCACCTCGCGCAGATCGGTCCGCCGGCCGGGGCGAACGCCGCGGGCGCGCTTCGCCTCGTCGATCGCGGTCTCCGGGAAATCGGCGGGAATGCCCAGCGCCGCGATGGCGATCAGGCTGATCGAGCGCGCATCGCCCATCCGGCCGAGATGCTCGGCGATCCGCGCCGGCTTCGGCCCGTGGCCGAAAGCCGGCAGCGGCATGGCGCGCACCACGTCGCCGCTTTCAGCGCCGGCGGTCTCGCCCGGCGGCACCTTCCATTCGGCGCGGCTCTTGCGGTCGACCGGCTCGACCCATCCCCCCTCCCCCTCGGCGCGGAACACGCCAATGATGCTGGCCGGCTCCTCGTCCAGGCGCCGGATCGTGCGCCCCTCGTAGCGGTCTTCGTCGATCCGCCGCAGCCGGGCCAGCACGCGGGCGCCCGGCGCGAGCGCGGCATGGCCGCGCGTCTCCGGCATCATGAAAATGATCGGCGGCTTGCCGGGCCGATCCCAGCCGACCGGCCGGGCCAGCGGGTCGCCGTCGCGATCGGTGCCGGTGATTTCGACGACGCAGCGTTCCGGCAGCGCCTCCGCCGCGCGCACCTGCCGCCCGCCGGCACGCACCAGCACGCCGTCGCGTTCCAGCGCCCGCAGCATCGCCCGCAGCGCCGGCTTCTGGTCGGGGCCGAGGCCGAACGCGCGGGCGATGTCGCCCTTGCGCAAGCGCGTTCCCGCTTCGGCGATGAACTCGCGCAGCACGGATTCGGTCGGCAGTTCGGCAGAACGGCGTGGCGGCTTCCGACTCATGCGAAACCGCGTCGGCGCGTCACGACGATCCTTCCGACCGAACCCCAGACGACAATCTGGACTCGGTGCACGGCAGCGCCCCACGCATCATTATTTCTGACAAGTCTAAAACGCATAATCCCAATGTAGCGCGGCGACAACGGCGGTTCAGGCTTTCAGGCCCGGGCATGTGGCAAGTTTTCCAACTATGGCCTGTATGCAACAGCGGCCCTGTCGAGCTTCGCGTTGAAGAGCGCGCCGAACAGCACGGCGTAGGCGCTCAGATAGAACCACATCATCAGGCCGATAAGCGTGGCGAGCGGCCCGTAGGTCCGGCTATAGGCCGCGAACCGGCCGACATAGACGGCAAACCCATAGGACACGAGCAGCCAGGCCAGGATCGCCACCAGCGCACCCGGCGCGATCGGATGCTCCGCTCCACGCCCGAAGGCCGGCCCATAGCGGTAGAACAGACCGAGCGCGACCCCCATGAACCCGATGAGCAGGCCGAATCCCGGCAGCACCGTCAGCGTTGCCGGCGCGTTGGAAAGGCCCAGATAGGCGAGCACCAGCGGCATGCCGACCAGCACGGCGATGGCGATGATCGCCCCGATCATGGCGATCAGCGTCATCCCGAGACTCACCGCCTGGAATTTGAAAAAGCCGCGCGTCTCCTGCCGCTTGTGGATCATGTTCAGCGCATAGAGCAGCGATTTCGTGCCGGATGACGAGGAATAGAGCGTGAAGCCAAGGGAGATCACGAGCCCGATTCCCAGCGTCGTCTTGCCGCCGGACACCAGTTGCTGAATCCGCCCGCCGATCAGCGCAAAGGCCGCCGGCGGCATCAGGTGCTTCAGATAGAGCAGCTGCGGCTCGACCGTGATCGGGTTGAACGCCAGGCCGTAAAGCGAAATCAGCGCCGTGATGGCGGGAAACAGCGAGAGCGTGGCATAGAAGGCGCAACCGGCGGCGACGAGCGACATCTCGCCGCTCATCAACGCGATCACGGCGGCGCGCAGCCCCTGGCCCCAGAGCCCAAGGCGCCGCCGCCACAACATCAGGCGCCGTCCAGGAACCGCCGGATCACCGCGATGGTGGGCGCGTCCATCAGCGCCGGCGCATGGCCACAGGCCGGCACGACATGCGTGGCGGCGCCGTCCTCCTCCATGCGCGCGAGGGTGGCTTCGGTCAGCAGGTCGCTCGTCGCGCCCCGAAGCGCCAGCACGGGAACGCGGATCGCCCTCCAGATGGCGCCAAGATCGGCATCGATCGGCACCGAGGCGCGGATCGGCTCGGCGATCGCCGGATCGTAGTGCAAGGCGACGCCGCCGCCCTCGACCGGCCGCGCCGAATGACGCGCGAGGGCCGCCCATTGCGGATCGGTCAGCGGGCCGAACGGCGCATGCACGGCGCGCAGATGGGCTTCGAGCGCCGCGAGATCGGCAAAGGTCGCCGGCGCCTCGCCCATGTAATCGCGGATGCGGCCAAGCGCCGCGGCGGGGATATGCGGGCCGATATCGTTGAGCACGAGCCGGGTGATCGGCGTGTGCGCCGCCGCCGCCGCCATCATGCCGCAGATCCCGCCCAGCGACGTGCCCACCCAGGCGACCGGCTTGTTCAGCCAGGCGAGCAGATGCGCGAGCGCGACGACATAGGATGGCGGCTGGTAAAGCCCCCCGTCGCGCAGCCATTCCGAGCGTCCGCGCCCCGGCAGGTCGGGGCAGATCACATGATACCGATCGGCCAGACTCTCGGCGAGGATGTCGAAATCGCGGCCGTTGCGGGTCAGGCCATGCACGCAGATCACCGCCGGCGCGGCCGGGTTGCCGAATTCCACGAAGGCGAGCCGGTGGAAATCGTTGCCGAGCAGATAGGGGACGAAACCCTGCCGCGCCACGATCCGGCCGTCCTTCAGATGATGCCGTCCCGGCGCAGCGCGGCGCGGGTCGGTTCGTCGAGTCCCAGCATGTCGTTCAGCACCTCGTCGGTATGCTCCCCCAACATGGGGGGCGCCAGGCGATAATCCACCGGCGTTTCCGACAGGC
The DNA here is from genome assembly GCF_907164655.1 of Acidocella sp. C78. Classification (NCBI taxonomy): domain Bacteria; kingdom Pseudomonadati; phylum Pseudomonadota; class Alphaproteobacteria; order Acetobacterales; family Acidocellaceae; genus Acidocella; species Acidocella sp. C78. The sequence goes on along the minus strand of NZ_CAJQZK010000002.1, from coordinate 41,438 downwards.
GGACCGGATTGGCGACAAGCTTCACCGGCACGCCATCGTTCCTGGTCATCTCGATCAGGTTGCCCCGCGCGATCACGTGCGGATCGGCAAACACCTGCTCCAGCGTGTTGATCGGGCCGCACCCGATCTTCAGCTCCTCCAGCCGCTCCAGCCACCAGGCGGATGGATGAAGCGCCAGAACCGCGGCGAGGGTCTCGGTCACGAAGGCGCGATTGGCGACGCGGGCGGCGTTCGTCGCGAAGCGCTCGTCGGCGAGCAGGTGCTCCAGCCCGAACGCGGCGCAGAACCGCGCGAAGGTCGGGTCGTTGCCGATCGAGAGAACGATATGGCCGTCTTCGGTCGCGAACACCTGGTAGGGCACGATGTTCGGATGCTCGTTGCCAAGGCGCGGGGGGTTCTTGCCGGTGGCGAGATAATTCATCCCCTGGTTGGCGAGCCAGGCGACATGCGTATCGAGCATGCCGATGTCGATGTGCTGGCCCTGCCCGGTCGTTTCGCGATGGCGCAGCGCGGCGAGCACGCCGATCGCGCCGTAAAGCCCGGCGAACAGGTCGGCGACCGGCACGCCCACCTTCATCGGCTGGCCGTCCGGCACGCCGGTGAGCGACATGATGCCGCCCATCGCCTGGATCAGGCTGTCATAGCCGGGGCGGGACGCGTAGGGACCGGTCTGGCCGAATCCGGTGATCGAGCAATAGATCAGGCCGGGATGATCCCCCTTGAGATCCTCATACCCAAGGCCGTAGCGCGGCAGCGTGCCGACCTTGAAGTTCTCCACCAGAATATCGCTTTTCGCGATCAGCGCGCGCGCAAGCCGCTGCCCCTCGGGCTTCGCGATATCCAGCGTCACCGAGCGCTTGTTGCGGTTGGCCCCGGCGAAATACGCGCTCTGCTCGGTGCCCGGCAGGGCGGGGGCGCGAAGCCGCGGGTATCGTCGCCGCTGCCCGGTTTCTCGATCTTGATCACCTCGGCGCCGAGATCGGCCAGCATCTGCACGCAGGTGGGGCCGGCCAGCACGCGGGTCAGATCGAAAACGGTCAAACCCGCGAGCGGACCCGAGGGCGTGGTGGCGGCGGCTTCGTGTTCAGACATTCAAGGACTCCCATCAATGCCACCGGCAATAGCGAGCCTGCCGGAACAGGTCAAAACGGGAGGTCCGGGACCGAGGCGGGCGGATCAGTGGGCGATCGGCCCGCCGGCCGGAGGAACGCAGCTGCGCAGCGCCAGGCGGACGAGCCGATTGGCGACGGCCGGCAGACCGGCGCGCTCCGCGTCCTGGGCAAGCGAAATGAGCCGATCGACAAGTATCAGCGGGCTGACGATCGGCTCGTGCTGGTCGGCGGTTTTCGCCGGGCGAACTGGGTCATCGCGAGTGTCCTTCTGAGGAAGTCCAACGGAAACAGCCGTTTTTGGCCGCCTTCGAAAATGACCCGCCGTCGATTACAATCCGGTAAACAAATTCGACCCGAGCGGAAAAATTATCTTTCGTTCTCGTCGTTGTCGCGCTCGACCTCGATATCGGCGTCGATCGAGTCGTCGTCCTCAAGATCGTCGGCATCCGTCAGGATGTCGTCATCGCCGGCGTCCTCGACGTCATCCGTATCGACATCGTCCTCGGCGGGCTGCGCCTTGGCGGGCTTCTTGACGTCGTCGGGCACGGGAACGCTACGTTTGAGCTTCGGCTGTTCGACCGGCTGCTCGGTGCCGCATTTCGGGCAGACGGCCGGGGCCTTGCCGAGGTCGAAAAACCGCGCGCCGCAGGACACGCAGGTATGTTTGTCGCCAAGTTCAGGCTTCGCCATGAGAGCCTCGCATTGCAGGGTGAACGGTGGAACTCCGTCAGGGCGGGCGCCATGCCACCCATCGCCCCGCTTGTCAAACCCTGAACGCGGTCGACAATCATGGCTGGCAAATTCGCCCACTCGTGGTAAGCGCCGCGCCATGGAACCTGTTGCCGCGTTTCCCCAGACATCCCGCCGCCCCGCCACGCCGCTCGCCGGCGCGATCACGGTTCCGGGCGACAAGTCGATCTCCCACCGCGCCCTCATGTTCGCCGGCCTCGCCGTCGGCGAAACCCGGATTTCCGGTCTGCTGGAAGGCGAGGACGTGCTGCGCACCGCCGCCGCCATGCGGGCGCTGGGCGCTACGGTGGAGCGCACCGGCCCGGGCGCGTGGCGCGCCTCCGGCCCCGGCATCGGCGGCTGCAAAGCCCGGACGACGTGCTGGACATGGGCAATTCCGGCACCGCCGCGCGGCTGCTCTGCGGCATTCTCGCGAGCCACGACATTTTCGCGGTCATGACCGGCGACGCCTCGCTGCGCCGCCGGCCGATGCGCCGGGTGATCGACCCGCTGGGCGCGACCGGCGCCGTCTTCACCGCGCGCGAGGGCGGGCGCCTGCCGCTGTCGGTGCGCGGCACAGCCGAGGCGATGCCGCTCTCCTATCGCCTGCCGGTCGCCTCCGCGCAGGTGAAGTCGGCGCTGCTGCTCGCCGGGCTGAACGCCCGCGGCGTCACCGAAATCGAGGAACCGGAACCCACCCGCGACCATTCCGAGAACATGCTCCGGCATTTCGGCGCCGAGGTCGATGTCGTCTCCCACGGAACCGGCAAGCTGATCCGCCTGCGCGGGCAGCCGGAGCTGCGCGGCGCGGATGTCGTGGTTCCCGGCGACCCGTCCTCGGCCGCCTTCCCGATCGTCGCCGCGCTGATCGTGCCGGGCTCGCGCGTCACGATCGAGGGCGTCGGGCTGAACCCGCTGCGCACGGGCCTGTTCCTCACCCTGCGCGAAATGGGGGCTGCGATCGAGATCGTGAACGCCCGCGAGGCCGGCGGCGAGCCCGTGGGCGACCTCATCGTCACCGCCTCCGACCTGCGCGCCGTCGATGTGCCGGCGGACCGCGCCCCCTCGATGATCGACGAATACCCGATCCTCGCCGTCGCCTGCGCGATGGCGCGCGGCACCTCGCGGCTGCGCGGCCTCGCGGAACTGCGGGTCAAGGAGAGCGACCGCCTGGCCGCGACACTCGCCATGCTCGCCGCCAACGGCGTGAAGGCGCATGTGGAGGACGACGACCTCGTCATCGCCGGCGGCGGCGCCCGCGGCGGCGCCACGGTGGCGACGCACATGGATCATCGCCTGGCGATGAGCGCGCTCGTGCTCGGCCTCGCCACCGAGACGCCGGTGACGATCGACGATGCGCGCTTCATCGACACCAGCTTCCCCGGCTTCCTGCCGCTGATGCGCGGACTCGGCGCGGCGATCGAGGCGGCGGCATGACCCGGCCGATCGTCATCGCGATCGACGGGCCGGCCGCCTCCGGCAAGGGCACGCTGGCGCGCCGACTCGCCGCCGCCTTCAACCTGCCCTATCTCGACACCGGCCTGCTCTACCGCGCGGTGGCGCGGCGCGTGCTCGACCGTGGCGGCGATCCGGCCGATCCCGCGGCCAGCGCGGAACAGGCCCGCACGCTCGGCCGGCTCGATCTCGAACGCGGCGACCTGCGCACCCCGGAGGTCGACCGCGCGGCCAGCGCCGTCGCCTCGATCAAGCCGGTCCGCGCCGCGCTGCTCGACTTCCAGCGCCGCTTCGCCGACGCCTCCGGCGCTGTGCTCGACGGGCGGGATATCGGCACCATCGTGTTCCCCGCGGCGGACGTGAAACTCTTCGTCACCGCCTCGCTCGACGTGCGGGCGAAGCGCCGGCATCTGGAGCGCCTCGCCCACGGGATCGACCCGGGATACGACTCCGTACGCGCCGAGCTTGCCGCCCGCGACGCGGCCGACCGCGCCCGCGCCGCCGCCCCGCTGATGCAGGCAGAGGACGCCCTGCTGCTCGATACCAGCGAGATGGACGCCGATCATGCCTTTACCGCGGCGGCCGATCTGGTGAACAAGGTACTTGCGCGGGGCTGACCCCGCCCGGACCAGAGGAGACAGCGTGACCGATCTGTTCGAGCAGGGCGCCGGCCAGGCGAGCTATTCCGCCAAGGACATCGAGGTTCTCGAAGGGCTGGAGCCGGTTCGCCGCCGCCCCGGCATGTATATCGGCGGCACCGACGACACGGCGATGCACCACCTCGCCGCCGAATTGCTCGACAACGCGATGGACGAGGCCGTGGCCGGTCACGCCTCGGTCATCGAGATGACGCTGGCCCCCGGCAACCTGCTCGCGGTGCGCGACAACGGCCGCGGCATTCCGGTCGACCCGCATCCGAAATTCCGCGACAAGTCGGCGCTCGAGGTGATCCTCACCACGCTGCATTCGGGCGGCAAGTTCGCCGGCAAGGCCTATGCCACGTCGGGCGGCCTGCACGGCGTCGGCTCCTCGGTGGTGAACGCGCTGGCCGAGCGGCTGGAAGTCGAGGTCGCGCGCGAGAAAACCCTCTGGAGGCAGGACTATGCCCGCGGCAAGCCGCTGACCAAGCTGGTCAATGCCGGCGCGGCGCCGAACCGGCGCGGCACGCTGATCCGGTTCGTCCCCGACCCCGAGATTTTCGGCGACAAGAAGTTCAGCCCGGCCCGGCTCTACCGGATGTGCCGCTCGAAGGCCTATCTGTTCCGCGGCGTGCGGATCCGTTGGGCGTGCGACGCCTCGCTGATCGCCGCCGGCGCCGATGTGCCGGCGCAGGCGGAACTGCACTTCCCCGGCGGCCTCGCCGATTCGCTGGCGGAGGAGCTGGGGGCGGCGCCGAAGCTCGTCGCCCCGGTCTGGGCCGGCCAGGCCGACCTGCCGGACGATGCCGGGCGAATCGAATGGGCCTGCGCCTGGCTGGACGCCGGCGAGGCCTCGCTCGCGACCTATTGCAACACGATCCCGACGACGCTCGGCGGCACCCACGAGGCCGGGTTCCGCGCCGCCCTGCTCAAGGGCCTGCGCGGCTTCGGCGAGCAGCGCGGCAACAAGCGCGCCGCGGTGATCACCGCCGAGGACGTGGCCGGCGCGCTCGCCGCCAAGCTGTCCCTCTTCATCCGCGACCCGCAATTCCAGGGCCAGACCAAGGAAAAACTCACCTCGCCCGAGGCGCAGAAACTGACCGAGGCGGCGCTGCGCGACCGGTTCGAGCATGTCCTCACCGGCGACCCGGCGAATGCCGACAACCTCCTCGCCTTCGTGATCGAGCGCGCGGAGGAGCGCATCCGCCGCCGCGAGCAGAAGGACACGCCCCGCAAATCGGCCACCCGGCGCCTGCGCCTGCCCGGCAAGCTGACCGACTGCTCGCGCGAAAGCCGCGAGGATACCGAATTGTTCCTGGTCGAGGGCGATTCGGCCGGCGGCTCGGCCAAGCAGGCGCGCAACCGCGAAACCCAGGCCGTGCTGCCGCTGCGCGGCAAGATCCTCAACGTCGCCTCCGCCTCCACCGAGAAGCTGCGGCAGAACCAGGAACTCAAGGATTTGATCGAGGCGCTCGGCTGCGGCGTCGGCGACCGGTTCCAGATCGACGCGCTGCGCTACGGCCGGATCATCATCATGACCGACGCCGATGTCGACGGCGCCCACATCGCCTCGCTGCTGATGACGTTCTTCTACCGCGAGCTGCCGGAACTGATCCGCGGCGGCCATGTCTATCTCGCCCAGCCGCCGCTCTACCGCCTCACCCAGGGCGGCAGGTCGGTCTACGCGATGGACGATGCCGAGCGCGACCGGCTGATCAAGACGGCGTTCAAGGCAAATGCCAAGGTGGAGATCAGCCGCTTCAAGGGGCTTGGCGAGATGCCCCCGGCCATCCTCAAGGAAACCACGATGGACCCGAAGCGCCGGGTGCTGCTGCGCGTTCTCGCCCCGCCCGAGACACGGGCGGAAACGGCGGACATCGTCGAGAGCCTGATGGGGCGGAAACCCGAGCTGCGCTTCCGCTTCATCCAGGATCACGCATCGAGCGTGCAGGAGCTGGATATCTGAGCCGTGCCGTCATGCTCTCGATGAGCATGACGGGTGGCGTCAGGCGAAAGGCTCGGTCTCGCCCTCCGGCACCGGCACCCGGAAGGCCTTGATGGTCATGGAAATCAGCCCGTAATACCCCAGAATCCCGACCAGATCGACGAGACCGCGATCGCCGAGCTGGCGGCGCGCGAAAGCATAGGTCGCGTCCGACACCTCCCGCGCGGTGAGCAGTTCGCGGGCGAAATCATGCACCGCCCTTGCGTCCGGCTCGGCGAAGACCGGCGTTTCGCCCGCCTTGATCGCGGCGATGACCGTCTCCGGCACGCCGGCCTTGGCCGCGATCGGCGCGTGGATGTACCATTCGAACCCGGCGCGCCAGTAAGATCCCATCACCAGAATCGCGAGTTCCGACAGGCGCGGCGGCAGCGAGGAGCCGAAACGGCAGAACGCGCCGAGGGCCTGGGCATTGTTGGCAAGCTCGGCGCTGTGCAGCCACACCGCGAGCGGCCCCTCGACGCGGCCGCGCGGGCCGGAGGCGATGGCGTCGTGCGCGGCGCGCTGGGCCTCGCTCATCCGCGAGAGGTCGGGCAGTCCAAGGCGGGGCGTGTGGGTCATGTCGATCAATGCCTGAAATGGCGCATGCCGGTGAAAACCATCGCGATCCCGGCGGCATCGGCCGCCTCGATCACCTCGTTGTCGCGGATCGAGCCGCCGGGCTGGATCACCGCCGTCGCCCCCGCCTCGATCGCGGCCACAAGCCCGTCGGCGAAGGGAAAGAACGCGTCGGACGCGACGACCGAACCCGGAATCCCCTCCCCGCCCTTCTGTGCCGCGATCCGCGAGGAATCGACGCGGCTCATCTGCCCCGCGCCAATGCCGGTGGTCGCCCCCGCCTTCGCGTAGATGATCGCGTTCGACTTCACATGCTTGGCCACGCGGAAGGCGAACAGCAGATCGGCGAACTCGGCGCTGGTCGGGGCGCGCTGGGTGACGACTTTCAGATCGTCGCGGCCAATCCGCCCGGCATCGCGGGTCTGGGCGAGGAAGCCGCCGGCGACGCTGCGCCAGGCAAGGCCCGGTTCCGCCGGATCGGGCAGGCCGCCGGTGAGCAGCAGGCGGAGATTCTTCTTCCGGGCGAGCAGTTCCACCGCATCGGGCGCGGCATCCGGCGCGATGATCACCTCGGAGAAGATGCTGGCCATCTTCTCGGCCGCGGCGGCGTCGAGCGGGCGGTTGACCGCGATGATCCCGCCAAACGCCGAAACCGGGTCGCACGCCAGCGCGCGGTCCCAGGCCGCGGCCAGATCGGCGCCGAGGGCGACGCCGCACGGATTGGCGTGCTTGACGATCACCACCGCCGGCCGGTCGAACTCGGCGACGCACTCGAAGGCGGCATCGGTGTCGTTGATGTTGTTGTAGGAGAGTTCCTTGCCCTGCACCTGCCGCGCGGTGGCGACGCCGGGGCGGTTGCCGCTGCGATAGAACGCGGCGGACTGATGCGGGTTCTCGCCATAGCGCAGCATCTGCTGGCGGGCGCCGGCGAGGGCCAGATGCGGCGGGAACATCTCGCCGGTCTGCCGCGCGAACCAGGCGGAAATCGCCGCGTCATAGGCGGCGGTGCGGGCATAGGCGGCGGCGGCGAGGCGGCGGCGCTGCGCGAGCGTCGTCCCGCCGGCGGCCAGCGCCGCGATGAGGTCGTCATACTGCGCGGGGCCGGTGAGAACCGCCACCGAATCGTGGTTCTTCGCCGCCGCGCGGATCAGCGCCGGGCCGCCGATATCGATATTCTCGACACAGGTTTCGAAATCCGCGCCCTTCGCGACCGTTTCCTCGAACGGGTAGAGATTGACCGCGAGCAGGTCGATCGGCGGGATGTCGTGCCGCTGCATCTGCGCCAGATGCTCGGGCAGGTCGCGCCGGCCGAGCAACCCGCCATGGATCTTCGGCACCAGCGTCTTCACCCGCCCGTCGAGCATTTCGGGAACGCCCGTGTAATCCGCCACCTCGACAACCGCGATCCCGGCCTCGCGCAGCGCGCGGGCGGACCCGCCCGTGGAGAGGATTTCCACGCCCGCCGCCGCCAGCGCGCGGCCAAGCTCGACCAGCCCCGTCTTGTCGGACACCGAGATGAGGGCCCGTCGGATGTTCACTCTGTCGCTCATGGCAAACCTCGTCTGTCAGTGTCCGGAAACGGGAACGGCGGAGACGGCGTTGGCCGGCGAGCCGTGAATTATTTTCGTGCTGATCAGCACATAGACGACCGCCTTGTGATCGGGATCGACCAGGCGGTAGAGGTCGAAATGCTTGACCAGGAAGGAGGCCGAGATCGCGGCGATCTGCTGCTTCGCCGGCAGGTCGGCCGGCAGCGTGATTGGCCCGGTGGCGACACAGGAAAGGGCGAAGCGCGACGGATCGGTCGCCACACCCAGGCTGCCCTTCACCCCGCCGGTCTTCGCGAAACTCGCATAGCAGGCGATCTGGGGGATTTTCGGATCGTCGAGCCGTTCGACCACCACCTTGTCGTTCGCGCCGAGCAGCCGGAAATTGGTCGAGACCGCGCCGATCCGCGTCTCCGCCCGCGCCGTTGCCGCCGCCAGCGCCCAGGCCCCGGCCATGATGCCGAGAAGTGCGAGCCGCCTGATCATGCCATCCCCTGTCAAACGTCGTGTCGAATGGCGCGTTCATAGACCGCGAGCGTCGCCGCGCAAACCACCTCGTCGGCGAACAGGGTTTCCGCCCGCGCACGTCCCGCCGCCCCCATGCGGGCCCGCAGCGCAGGGTCGGCGACGAGGCGCTCCAGCGCATCGGCCAACGCCACCGGGTCGCGCGGCGGCACCAGCACGCCGCTTTGCCCATCCGCCACCGCCTCCCGGCAGCCGACGACATCCGTCGCCACGCAAGGCAGGCCCGACGCCATCGCCTCCAGCAGGAATTTCGGCAACCCCTCGCGATAGGACGGCAGACAGGCAACGTGACAGGTGGCCAGCAAGCCGGCCATGTCGGCGATCGGCCCCAGCCAGGTCGCCGCCGTGGCGCGCCGCAGCTCCGATTCGTCGAGACTTGCCGGGTTCTGCGGATCAGGACCGCCCGCCAGAACGCATTCGGCAACGACGCCGCGTAGACGCAGAAGCCGCGCGGCCTCGATGAATTCCCTGACCCCCTTGTCCGCCAGCATGCGCGCGCCGAGCACGATGCGCACCGTCCCGGCGGGCGGCGCATGCGGACGATACGCAGCGAGGTCGACGCCGGCGCCCCGGATCAGATACGCCCGGTCGGACCCGAGCGCGCCCGAGGCGGTCATGGCGGTCAGATCCTCCCGATTCTCGAACACGCCGAGCGCGCCGCGCCCCCCATCGCCAGCCGCAGGCCGAGACTGACCGCCGGGCGGAGCAGGCGCGCCTTCAGGCTCGTCGACGTGAAGACGAATCCCTGCCCCACCGGCGCGTTGATGACGGCCGGAACGCGCGCGAGCGCGGCGGCAAGACTGCCCAGAAGAATGGGCTTCAGCGCGACATGATGCGCGAGATCGGGTTTGAGCGCCCGATAATGGCCCGCGATCGAGCGCAGCAGCCGCAACTCCGCGAGCGGGTTGAGGCGGGCGCGGCGAAAGTCGACGTCGATCACCTCGAACCCCTCGGCGCGCAACGCCGCGGCGGCATCGCCGGTGCGGGTGAGGATGGTGACGCGCCAGCCTGCCGCCCGCGCCGCCAGGGCGCGGGCGCGGAAATGCGAGCGGAAAAACCAGTCCTCCCCGATGAGGAAGACGACGTGGCGACCCAAGTGCGGCTCAGCGCCCGCTCTGCCAGAGCCAGGCATCGCGGCACATGTCCTGCACGCCGCGGCTGGCGCGCCAGCCGAGCAGGCTGGCCGCGAGCCCCGGATCGGCGTAGCAGGCCGCGACATCGCCGGGCCGGCGGGGGCCGACCTGATACGGCACGTCGATCCCCGTCGCCGCCTTGAAGGCGTGGACGAGGTCGAGCACCGAATAGCCGGTGCCGGTGCCGAGATTGACGGTGAAGCCGCCATCCTGCGCGAGGATGCGATCGACCGCGGCGGCATGGGCCTCGGCGAGGTCCATCACATGAATGAAGTCGCGCACGCCGGTGCCGTCATGCGTCGGGTAATCGTCGCCGAACACGGTGAGATGCGGCCGCTGCCCCGCCGCGACCTGGCAGAGATAGGGCATCAGGTTGGCCGGCACGCCGCGCGGGTCCTCGCCGATCAGGCCGGAGGGATGCGCGCCGACCGGGTTGAAATAGCGCAGGATCGCCGAGGCGGCGAGCACGCCGGTGCGCGAGAGATCCTCGATCATCCCTCCATCACCATCTTGGTCCGGCCATAGACATTGGTGACGCGCAGCGGGGCCGATTCGGAAATCGGGCAGATATCCGGCTCGCCATAGACCGTGGCCGAGGAGGAAAACACCAGCCGGCCGACCCCGGCATCGCGCATCGCCGCGAGCAGGCGGATCGTGCCGAGGATGTTGACGTCGAAATAGAGCAGCGGATCGCTTTCGCTCTCGCCGACCGCCTTCTTCGCCGCGAAATGAACGACCGCATCGATCGGAAAGGCGGCGAACGCGGCGCGCATTGCCTCCGGATCGCGGATATCCGCCTCGATGACCGGAACGGTGACGCCGGTAATCCGGTGCAGCCGGTCCGGCACGTCCCTGGCCGCATTGGAAAAATCGTCGAGCAGCACGACGTCGTGGCCGCGCTCCAGCAACACCACGGCGGTATGCGAGCCGATGAAACCGGCACCGCCGGTGAGCATGATTCGTGACATCCGGTCAACCCATCCTGGTCAATGCCCATTTCACCTGCTGCGGACCATCGGGCGTTCCGGTCAGCACGATCTGTTCCGCGCGGCGCGGCTCCGGCCCGCCGAAATAGATGCTTTCCTCGATGCTCATCGTCGCGCCGCCCGCGCGCAACCGCCACCCTGCCCCGAGGCGAGGCGGAGCAGCGCCCCTTCCCCATCCTGCTGGAGGCTCGCGGTGACGTTCGGATGCAGATGAAACCGCAGCGTGAACGGCTGCGGCTGGTCCGCCTCGATACTGTCCTCGCCGCGCAGGTCGTCGCCGCTCTCGGCGAGATAAAGACGGCGGCGATGCACGACGCCCAGCACCTTCCGCCAGCCATCGTGACTGGCTTCGATCCAGTGCGCGCCATTCGCCTCCTGGCGCTGCACCTCGACATGGGCGGGACGCCGCCCGAGCCCCTGCTCGACCAGTTCCGACGAGGACACGTCGGCGACGACGAGGGTGGAATGGGCGGCGGTGTTGCGCAGCGCATCGCGCCAGCCGCTCGATGCGGCCGGAGCGGCGCCGCAATTCACGATCAGCCGGTCGCGCCCGACGGAAAATTCGAACGACAGGGTTCCCGCATGAGCGAAACGGTCGACTCCCGGGCCCGGCGCCGGCCCGGCATCGACAACCACGAGCGACCGGCCGGCGGCAAGCCGGTGGAACCCCGCCCCCGTCAGGGCCGACGCGCTTCGCCCGGTGCGCCCCGCCTGGCTCAGCACCAGGTCGATCAGGTTCGGCCAGTCCTCGCTGGTGCCGTTGAACAGGGCGAGGCCGCCATCGCCATGCCGCAAGGCGCGCAACCCGATGGCCAGCCGCTCGATGGCGCCGGGCAATTGCGGCGGCACCTCGGCCCGGGCGAGTTGCAGCAATGCGCGAATTTCGGTCAGATCCTGCAGCACCGCGAAATGAACCGCCGGGCTCCGCTCGACATGAGACCCGTCGGGAAGAATCTGGCGTTCGACTTCCGGCACGAGGAAGCGCAGCGCCCGCTGCATGAAGCCGCCATGCTCCGGCAGCGCCACCGCCGCGGCGATCAATCCCTTGATCGCGGTGAAGGCTCTCGCGTCGCGCGCCTCCGCCGGCAGGTTCGCCGACAGCATCCGCGACTCCGCCACCAGGCGGGACATCAATATCTGGCGGAAATCGTCGTCGGCCGAGGCGGCGAAGAAATCGTAATGGCCGAGCCACGCGGCGATCCGCGCGCCGGTGACCTCCGGCGCCTCCGCCAGCGGCGGCAGGGCCTCACAGCGGATCCAGTCGGCAACGAGCGCCCGCGCCCGGGTGCGCGCCGCGTCGGTCCCCAGCGCCCGCAGGTCGCGCAGCCAGGTGAACCCCTGGATATGGGCGACAAACACCGGCGAGCCGTCATTCTCGTGAAACAGTCCGGGGCGGAGCGGCCGCACCACATTCTGGTATTCGATTTCCCCCTTGATGATGCGCGCGCCGCGAGCCGGTTCGCCGGGCCAGGGATCGCGCAGCGCGACCGAGGGAGCGTCGGGCACGTTGCCACCACGCAAGGTCGCGAGCCGGGCAACCCACTGTCTCGCGCCGCGCATCATTCCCTCCGCTTCAACCGCTCGCCCTCAAAGCCGCGATCGCGGCCGCGTAGTCCGGCTTGCCGAAGATCGCGCTGCCGGCGATCAGCACGTCCGCCCCGGCGTTCAGGGCACGCGGGGCGGATGCCGGGTCGATGCCGCCATCGTCTCGATGCGGATCTCGCGTCCGGTCTCCGTGATCATGCGGCGGAGTTCGGCGATCTTGGACAACTGGCTGTCGAGGAAGGACTGGCCGCCGAATCCTGGATTGACGGTCATGACATTGATGATGTCGACGAGATCCAGCACATGCCGCACCGATTCGGCCGGCGTCGCCGGGTTGATGGCGACCCCGGCCTTGAGACCGAGATCGCGGATCGTCTGCAGCGAGCGATGCAGATGGGGCCCCGCCTCGACATGAACGCTCACATGATCGGCGCCGGCCTTCGCGAAATCCGCGAGATAGGGATCGGCCGGCGCGATCATCAGATGAACGTCGAAGGCGAGCTGGGTATGCGGCCGCAACGCCTTCAGCACCAGCGCGCCGAAACTGATATTCGGCACGAAGTGGCCGTCCATCACGTCAAGATGCAGCCAGTGCGCGCCGCCGCGCTCGACGGCGGCGACCTCCTCACGGAGCCGGCCGAAATCGGCGGCGAGCAGACTCGGGGCGATGATCGGCGAAAGGCGGGACGTTGCGCTCATGGACGGTAATGTAGCCAGGAGACTCGCTCAACCACAAGCGCACGCGTCACCGCCGCCCGCAAGTTTATTCCGTCGGAAAGGAATCGGCCGGCGCGAGCGACTTGATCAGGTCGAACATGCGCTTGCGCACCGTGGGCTCGGTGATCCGGTAATAGGCGCGCACCAGCTCCAGCGTCTCCCGCTTGGTCATCTGGTCGTCGAGCCCGATGCCGAACGGCTCCTGAGCCTCGGACAGGCCGTTGCTGCGGCCGCGCGGGCCGGACATCGGCATCTCGTTCATCCCCTCCGGCATGTCGTCGAAGAAGAAGCTGATCGGCACATCCAGAACGCGGGAAATGTCGAACAGGCGGGACGCGCCCACCCGGTTCACCCCGCGCTCGTATTTCTGCACCTGCTGGAACGTCAGCCCCAGCGCGTCACCCAGCTTTTCCTGCGACATGCCGAGCAGCGTCCGCCGCAGCCGAATCCGGGAGCCGACATGCACGTCGATCGGGCTGGGCCGGCCATCCCGCTCACTGCGGTCACTGGTGTCACCACCGTTTGAACTCATTTCCTATTCCTCAGCGACACCAACCGGCCCCGCAAACGGCCACGAACCGCGCCGCCGGGGATATGAGGATGACGCCTGTCTGTTTCGCATCGGCCGTTCCGATAGCCCACCGCGAGAAAAACATCATGCCTGCACAAGCTTCAAAACCGGTTAAGATACAAAAATTAAGAAAATATCTAGATGGCTGGACCTCGCTACCAGAGGTCGGCACCACCAACCATCAACCACTATCTACAATAGTGACCGCGCCTCAAATACACAAGCTTGAATTATTTTTAAGACAATGAGACCAGCCCCGTCTCATGTCACGGTGATCGATACGATCAGACAAACCAGCCCCAGAACAAGCGTGTAAAAGCCCAGGATTCCCGCCATTGTGATGCCGAAACGACCGAACGGCGTCGGCGGCAGCGCAACTGGAAGTTTATCAACCAGAACCCCGCGCGATCGAGCCCCAATGTTGCGTCGACCCGGCCATGCGGGCCGATGACCGCGGAAATTCCGGAATTGGTATCGACAACGAGCGGCAATCCCTCTTCCACGGCGCGCAGCCGGGTCGTGGCGAAATCCTGATAGGGGCCCGTCGTGTCGCCGAACCACGCATTGTCGCTGACGTTCAACAACCACGCCGGGCGATCGCGCGGGTCGACGATCAGCCCCGCGAAGATCGATTCGTAACATATCATCGGCCCCACCGGCGGAACGCCCGGCACATGCAGCGTTCGCGGGCCGGGGCCGGGCGTGAACCCGCCGCCCGGCGTCACCTTCAGCGGCAACCAGCCCGGCGTGTATTCGCCGAACGGAACGAGCTTCCATTTGTCGTACCAGGCAACGGCCGGGCCACTCCCCTTCACGGCGACCAGCGAATTGCGCATGCTCCCGTCGGCCGCGAGGCGGAACGAGCCGGCGAGCACGGGCGTGTCGCCGGCGATCGCGGCGATCGCGGCGCGGGCGGAGGCATCGGTCTGGAGCAGCGCCGGGCTCGCCGTCTCGGGCCAGACAACGATGTCATCCCCCTTGCCCGCCTTGGCCAGGGCCTCGCGGGTCAGAGCAAGATCGCGCCGCCAGCGCGCCTGCAGCGCGGGCTGGGTGAAACTGCCCGGCACGGCGAAATCGGGCTGGAGCAGCGCGACGGTATAGCGGCTCGCCGGGGCGGGGCCCGCGGCCGTGCGCGCGACTCCATAACCCGCCCATGCCGCGACCAGCACGGCGCTGCCGATCCAGCCCGCCCGGCCGACATATGGCAGCCCCGCGGCGATCGCCGTCAGCAGGGTCAGAAGGAAAATGCCGCCAATCGCCGCCGGCTGGATCATCGCGAGGCCGAGATGACCGGAAAACGCCCAGTCGGCCCCCCAGTAATTCCACGGGAACCCCGTGACGAGGAATTCCTGGGCAAGGTTCGACAGCACCAGCGCGCCGGCGAACAGCAGCACGGCGGACAATCGCCCCGCCCGATTGCGGGGGCGAACGGCGAAGACCGCGAGAGCCGGCAGGATCATGTAAACCGCCGTGGCGACGGCGATTGCCGGCGCCGCGATCGGTATCGCCCACCAGAAATCCGACGCCATGATGAGCATCGGCTCGGTCACCCAGAACAGTCCCAGCAGGTTGAAGCCGACCCCGAAACACCAGCCGAGCCACGCGGCGCGGCGCCATCCGCCCGCCCGCGCGAGCCGCGCCAGCAGTGCTGGCACCACGAACCACAGCACCGGCAGCAGATGGAACGGCGGCAACGCGATTGCGGCGAGCAGGCCCAGCGCGAAACACTGCCAGGCATCGCCGCGCAGCCGTGCCGGCACGCGGGCGGCAAGTCGGTCGATGGAGGTCATGTCCGATGGTTCCTAGACGAGATCGCTACAGCCGAGAGACGCCATGACCGCGGCGATATCGGGTGCCGTCGGATGATCGGGGGAGGCGATCGTCTGATCCTCGGCGCGCACGATCTGCGTGGTCTTCAGCCCCGCGGCCGCGGCGGCGGCGAGTTCGGCCGCGACGTCGGACAGAAACAGCACCTGCGCCGGCGCGAGCCCCAGCGCGCGGGCGATCGCCGCATAGCTCGCGGCGTCCCGCTTGCCGCCGATCCGGGTATCGAAAAACTGGTCGAACAACCCCGTCAGATCCCCGTCCGCCGTATGGCGAAGCAGAAGGCGCTGGGCCTCCTCCGATCCGGACGAGTAGATGGCGAGCCGCAAGCCGCCCGCCCGCCACGCCCGCAATGCCGGCGCCACATCCGGGTAGAGCCGGCCCGTCAGCTCGCCGGCGGCGAAGCCTTCAGCCCAGATTCGCCCCTGGATGAGCTTGAGCGGCCCGATCTTGGCGTCGCGATCCATCAGTTCGAGCAGCGTCGCCACCGGCGGCGCGCCAGGGGCGATCGTGTCGAGTTCGGCGAGCGCCGCCGCGATATCCGCCTCGCCGGCATGCGCCGAGACGAAGCCGGCGAGCCGGTCGCGCGCATAGGGAAACAGCACGTCGTGCACGAAGCTGATCGGCGCGATCGTCCCTCGATATCGAGAAGCAGCAGTTCGGGTCTGACGGTCACGACCGATCGACCGGCTCAGGCCGCGACCGGGAAGCGCGCGCTGATCTCGTCGCCGGTAAAATGCGCCACCCAGCCCGATGTATCCGTGAAGATCCGCAACGCGATGAAATCCGGAGCCGACCCCGCGTCGAACCAGTGCCGCGTATTCGCCGGCACCGAGATCAGATCGCCCTCGGCGCAATGCGCGTCGTAGACGCGCCCGTCGAGATGCATGACGAAATGGCCGGAACCGCGCACGAAAAACCGGACCTCATCCTCGGTATGGATATGCTCGCTGAGGAACTTGTCGCGCAGCGCCGCCGCCTGGGGATGGTCCGGCGTCATCTTGATGACATCCGCCGACCCCGCCCCGGTCTCTCCCATCAGCCGATCGAGATAAGGGCGATAGGCGTGCAGGATCTCCTCGGGCGCGGCCTCCGGCGCCAGCACGACCGGGCTTTCCCAGCGCTCGAACCGCACGCCGATCGCCTTGAGTTCGGACGCGATCTCGGCCGCGTCCGAGGTGACGACCAGCGGCGTCCCGGCATCGGCTTCATTGAAGATTTTCAGCGTGCTCATCTGATCCGTCTCCGTTCGCATTCACACGACAGCAGGAATTCCAGCGCCTCGAGGCGCCAGAAACTGCGCTCGACGTCCTCGCCCCAGGCATAGACGCCATGGCCGCGCAGGACATACCCGATCGGCGCCGCCCGCAGCGCGGGGGCGATCGTCGCCGCCAGCCGCCGCATGTCCTGATCGTTCTCGAATACCGGCAGCGCGGCCGTCGCCCGATGCGTTTCAATCCCCGGAAACGCCTTCAGGATCTCATAGCCCTCCAGGTGGATCAGCGGCGCCCCGTCGATCAGCGACAGCGCGGTCGCGGCCACCGAATGGCCGTGCAGCACCGCGCCAGCGGCCGGAAACTGCTGGTAAATCTGGCAATGAAGGAGGGTTTCCGCGCTCGGACGGTCGCCCGCGCGGAGCGCCGCCCCGTCCATCCCGACCTCGATGATATCGCCGCTCGCAAGCCGGCCCTTGTGAACGCCGCTGCGGGTGATGGCGATCCGCTCGCCATCGAGGCGCGCGGAAAGATTGCCTGCCGAGGCCGGAACCCACCCTTTCCCGTCCATGCGGGCGCCGATGGCGACGAGTTCGCCGGCACGCGACGCCAGGGCCGACCCGGCGTCCGCTTGGCTGGCGGATGGCATTGCGGTCATTCGCCCCGGCCCGGCTCAGCGATGGGCGTTGTTTGCGGTATCGTCGACGCGGGAGGCATCGGGCGCGTCCGCCTGACCCGAAATCTGGCCCTGCCTGCCCGTTTCGGCCTTGTCGGCCGCCGCGGGTCCGGTCGTCCCGGCATCGCTCATGTTCTGCTTGAACGACTTGATGCCCTTGCCAAGCTCGCCCATCAGGTTGCCGACGCGCGATCCGCCGAACAGCAGCGCGATCACGGCGATGACGATGAGCCAGTGGACCGGAGAATCGAACCCCATCGCTGCCGCCTCAAACCTTGCTCTGCTCGGCCTTCGTCTCGTTGCGCGCGTCCGGCGCCTTGGCCTGCTGCTCCAGCATGGAGGCATCCTTCGACGGCTGGTCGTCGGCGATATTGTTCTTGAACGCCTTCATGCCCTTGCCGAGTTCACCCATGAGATTACCGACCCGGCCCGTTCCGAACAGGAGCAACACCACCGCGAGAACGATGAGCCAGTGCCAGATGCTCAAACCACCCATAATCCGTATCCTTCCTCACTTTAGCGATCCCCGCCAGGGGGTGGCACGATCCGGCCAGCCCGACGATTCGAGCCCGACGATTCGCGCCCGACCATTGGCGGATGACAGATCGGTGGAGCTTACGCGCCCGGAGCTATCGGTATCCGTCCAGAATATGAATACTCCAAACACCCTGCCGCGCCAATGGCCGGCCGGTCACCGATTCGTGGCCCGCGCGAAAACAGGAACGGAGCCGGCTTCCGCCGGCTCCGTCGCCCATGCGGGCATTATGACTGTCAGGCCTTCGCGCCGATCGGCAGGATTTCCTTGCCGTGGGCGCCGTTGATCACGCCGGCGGCGCCCAGATAGAACGCGAGCAGCGCGGTGATGAGGCCGAGATATCCCCCGAACTGGCCGAGCGCGGGAGCCCCGAGAAGGTCATTGAGACCAAGCAGCACGAACGTGGCGACCAGGAAGCCAAAGATCAGCTGCAGCGCCTTGTTCAGGGCAAAGGTGCCGATGAACATCACGAAGCTGAACGCGCCCCAGACCAGCAGATACCAGCCGACCATGGGACCCGGCACGCCCTTGGCGAAGAATTCGACGAACAGGCCAAAGGACCACCAGAAGGCGCCATACGAGGTGAACGCCACAAATCCAAAAGTGTTGCCCACTTTCATCTCGCCCAGCCCGGCCACGAGCTGTGCCGTGCCGCCGAAAGCGAATGCCATGGCCAGAACCATGCCAAGACCAGCCCCGGGAAGCAGCCCGGCATTGATCATCGACAGCAGCCATGTGGTGAGCGCGAAACCGAACAGTCCCAGTGGTGCCGGGTTGAAGGTGTTCATGTCATCTCCCTAAGAATTTTTGAGCGGGTCATTGGTTGATGGAGACATCCGCCCTTGGATGTCGCCCCGCATTTCAATTACCAGCTTTTCACGTTCAGGCAAACGAACCGCACCCGCACCGACCGTCGTTGCACCGGGACGGATCAGTCCTGGCGCCCGAAGCCGAGAAAGCCGGCATTCGCATCGGGCCGGCCGGTATCGTGCGCGACCCGCGCCGATGACGTCGCCGGGCGGCCCGCCGCCTTGACCATCATTGAAGACTTGCCGATTGCGCGCGCCGTGGGGCGGGCGGAACGCTTCACCGCGGATCGCACCGGGGCTTGGGCTGCCGCCATCGTCGCGGCCGGCACTTCCTCCGCCCGCGCCGAGAGCAGCATGAACGTGATGCGGTTTCGGTTCAGCTCGACCGAAAGTTCGATCGGCGTCTCACCCAGCGCGTTGCGCGCCGCGAGATTGGCGCCGCGACTCACCGCCGCCCGCGCCTGACCATAATCGCCGTGATTGATCGCCTTGAACAGCAGCGTGGTCGGATCGCCGCCCACATCGGCGACGGGCCCCGCCGAAATATTCCCGGCCGACGAGGCGCCCGGCAATCCGGGCGGCGCTTCGGCTGGCGCCTCATGCCGCGGCTGGGGAATGCCGCCAATCGGGCCGAGGCCGTTGCCGGGACCGGCGCCCGCCATCTGGGCATTGGCGGGAACGATGCCGAAAACGCCGCCAAGCAGGGTCGCAAATCCGAGAAAACAGAGCTTCGATCGATAGGTCATGGCAGGCAAGGTTCCCTGGCGGACAATCCGCCTGTCTGATGGAGGGTGAGGACGATACGGCCGGCAATCCGGCCGCACCCGCATCGGCCCGGACGGCCCGCGCCCGCCACCCTGGCTTGAATACGCACGCGAGCAGAAATCCTGTCTGGTGACGTTCGCCGATTTTTATTCAAATCCGACATCAATCGTCGTGACCGGACCAAGCAATACCCGATCAGCGATTGAGAAACCAGAAGCCCGCATTGAGATAGGTCGCGAACAGGCACCACGCGAGATAGGGCGCCATCATCGCCGCCGCGACCCGGCTGATCGGCCGGAACGCGGCGATCGTCGCGACGATCAGCGCATCGAGCGCGCAAATCACGACGAGGGCGATATCGGGCCGGTGAAGCCCGAAAAAAATCGGCGACCACATGGCGTTGGCGGCGAGCTGCCAGCCCCACAGGCTGAGCGCGCGGCGCTGCCGGGTCGGGATATCCGGGCTCCGCCAGACAATCCACGCCGCGATCGCCATGTCGAGGTAAAGCGCCGTCCATGCCGGCGCGAACAGCCAGTTCGGCGGCGTTCCCGGCGGATGCGGCAATACGGCATACCAGCTGTGGATGTTCGGAACCGTGACCGACCCGCCGACCGCGCCCGCCAGAAGCGCCAGCGCGAGAAACCCCAGCAGAGCCCGTATCTGGGCGCTGGACATGCGGTGCTGTTCGGGGCGTTCTGGCAACCGGAAGACACGTACTCCTTCGCGTATGAATTTAGGTAAAACGAACGCCGCTGAAAAGGGACGGGTTCCGGATTTCCAGACCCTCCGCCATGCTCAAACGTCGTGCGCCCTCGCCCCTCTCGCATCGGCAAGCGCCCGCAACGCCGCGGCGCCCCCAATCCGGGACACCCGTTCCAGCTCCCGATAGGCCGTGAGCACCGCCTCGCCCAGCTCGGTCAGCTGCGCGCCGCCCCCCGCAACCCCCCCCTTCGCCGCGTGGATCAGCGGCGCGCTGAACGTGGCGTTCATCGATTCGGCGAGTTGCCAGGCGCGCTTGTAGCTCATCCCCATGCGCCGCCCGGCCGCCGCGATCGAGCCCGTCTCGTGAATGAGCGCGAGCAGATCGGCCCGGCCCGGCCCAAGCACAAGATCGTCGCCCTGCACGACGCGAATGCGCAGGCTGAGGGGAGGAATCGCGCTCTCTGTCTTCATCCCCCCCGTTCAAACACAAAACATCGCCGATTCCGATATGGCCAATTGACGATATCGCCGTTTGAACATATCGAGGGTCGCATGTTCAGCCGCCCCCGATCACGGAGAAATCCCGCATGACACTGTCCCGAAGGATGTTCACCACGCTTGCGGGCGCCGCCTCGCTTTGTCCCATCGCCGCGGCGGCCGCCGGCCAGACGGCCACGATCGCCTATGCCGGCTCGATGGGCCTGCTCATGGACCACGCCATCGGCCCCGCGTTCACGGCCCAGACCGGCGACCGGTTTCATGGCATCGGGCGGGGCGCGTTCGGCCTCGCCCATCTCATCGCCGCGAAAACGCTCCAGGCGGACGCGTTCATCTCGATCACGCGCGGCCCGATCGAGATTCTCCAGAAGGCCGGGCTGGTCGATCACGCCCAGCCGGTCGCCAGCACCGCGATGGTGCTGGCCTGGTCGCCCCACTCCCGCTTCCGCGCCGATTTCGAAGCGGCCGGCGCCGACGCCCGCTGGTTCGACATCCTTGAAAAACCCGGCCTGCGCTTCGGCCGCACCGATCCGCGCACCGACCCGCAGGGCCGCAACGTGCTGTTCACCTTCGATCTCGCCCAGCGCTACTACCACAAGCCGGAGCTGATCCGGCGCGTGCTCGGCAAACCGGTGAACCCCGCGCAGATCTTCCCCGAACCCTCGCTGCTCTCGCGGATCGACAGCGGCGCGGTGGACGCCACGATCGGCTACGAAAGCGCCGTGAAGTCGCTCAAGCTGCCGTT
This sequence comes from Acidocella sp. C78, assembly GCF_907164655.1. Classification (NCBI taxonomy): domain Bacteria; kingdom Pseudomonadati; phylum Pseudomonadota; class Alphaproteobacteria; order Acetobacterales; family Acidocellaceae; genus Acidocella; species Acidocella sp. C78. Next base: position 20,152 of record NZ_CAJQZK010000002.1, on the reverse strand, counting down.
CCTGAAGCTGCCCCGGCAGATCAACCTCAGCGATCCGTCGATGGCGGCGGACTGGTATTCCCGCGCCGCGATCACGCTGAAGGTCAAGGGCCACAGCCAGACCTTGCACACGCAGCCGCTCGTCTTCTATGCCTGCGTGCCGCGCACCGCCCGCAACCCCGCGGCGGGGCAGGCATTCGTTTCACTGCTGCAAAGCCGCAAGGGACAGGAACTGTTCGCACGATACGGCTACAATCCGCCGCTCGGCGGACCGGTCTGACCGCAGCGCGCCTCGGCGCCCTGCTGCGCGGCTTCGTGCTGCTGCTGCTGGCGGCGCCGTTTGCCGGCCTCGTCGGCATGACCGACTGGCGCCGTTTCTTCCTGTCCCCCACGGATGGCGGCTCCGTCGTTGTCTCGCTGGCCTATGGGCTGGCCGCGCTGGCCGTCATCGCCCTGCTCGGCACGCCGCTGGCCTACTGGCTCGCCGCCAGCAAGGGCCGGGTTCGCGATGCCGCGCAGCTCTTCCTGCTGCTGCCCTTGCTCACCCCGCCGCTCGCTCTCGGCATCCTGCTCGCGGCATTCTACGGACCGATCGGCCCGGTCGGCATCCTGCTCGAACGCGTCGGCGGGATCATCTCCAACAACCCGCCGGCGCTGCTGATCGCGGGGATCTATGCCGGACTGCCGACCTTCGTGATCGCGGCGCGCGGCGCGTTTGCCGAAATCCCCGCCGAACTCGCCGAATCCGCGCTCACCCTCGGCGTCTCCCGCCGGCAGATCTTCCGCCACATCACCCTGCCGATGGCGCGCGACGGTCTCGGCGCCGCCCTCGCGCTGGCCTGGGTGCGCGGGGTGGGCGAGCTCGGCATCGTGCTGATCTTCGCCTATTTCCCGCAGGGCATGCCGGTACGGCTCTGGGTGGACCTTGAAGACGGCGGGCTTTCCGCCACGTTCCCGCTGCTCTGGGTGTTCCTGCTGGCCGCCCTGCCTTTGCCGCTCTGGCTGCTGCGGCGGGGCTCGAAACGCTGAGAATGATGCGCTGACCGCGCTCTGCCGCCGCCCGGCCGGCTGACCGGGCGGCAGCGAGCGGATCAGAACGCGGCGTCTTCGAATTCCATCATCGTCGCGGCCCCCGAGCGGATCGCGGCGAGCAGCGCGCCGGTCTGCGGCAGCAGACGGTCCATGAAGAATTTCGCGGTCCGCACCTTGGCGCGGTAGAATTGCGCGCCCTCGCCATCGTCCCCGGCCTTGGGGGCCGCCACCGCGACCATGCGGGCCCAGACGAAGGCGAGCGAGGCGAGGCCGAACAGGCGGAGATAGTCGACCGACGCCGCCCCCACCTCGTCGCGATTGGCCATCGCACCTTCCATGATGACCCCGGTCGCTTCCTGCACATGCTCCAGCGCCTGCGACAGCGCGGGCAGGAATTCGGCGAGGGCGTCGTTATCCTGATGCGCGTCGATGAATTCGAGCACCGGATCGAGGAAGCGGGTCAGCAACCTGCCGCCATCCTGCGGCAGCTTGCGGCCGACGAGGTCGAGCGCCTGGATGCCGTTGGTGCCCTCGTAGAGCATCGCGATCCGCGCGTCGCGCACATACTGCTCGATGCCGTGATCGCGGATATAGCCATGGCCGCCATAGGTCTGCACCGCAAGCGAGGCGATCTCGAAGCCAAGGTCGGTGAACATCGCCTTGACCACCGGCGTCATCAGCGAGGCGAAATCGTCGGCCACCTGCCGCGCCTCGTCGTCATCCGATTTCTCGAGGATTTCCAGCTCCCGCGCGACCCATCCGGCCAGCGCCCGGCACCCCTCGATATAGGCGCGGCTGGTCAGCAGCATCCGCCGCACATCGGGATGGACGAGAATCGGGTCCGCCTGCTTCTCCGGCGCCTTGGCGCCCGTCAGCGAGCGGCCCTGAATGCGCTCGCGCGCATAGGCCACGGCGTTCTGATACGCGACCTCGGCGATGCCGAGCCCCTGGATACCGACCGACAGGCGCTCGGTATTCATCATCTTGAACATCGCGGCGAGGCCCTTGTTCGGCTCGCCGACCAGCCAGCCGGTCGCGCCGTCAAAGCTCATCGCACAGGTGGCGGAGCCGTTCAGCCCCATCTTGTGCTCGATCGCGGTGCACTGCATGCCGTTGCGCGGGCCGAGCGTGCCATCCTCGCGCGGCAGGAACTTGGGCACCAGGAACATCGAGATGCCCTTCACCCCGGCCGGCGCGTCCGGCAGCCGGGCGAGCACGAGATGGATGATGTTTTCCGCAAGATCGTGCTCGCCGGCGCTGATGAAGATCTTGTTGCCGGTAATGCTGTAGCTGCCATCCCCGTTCGGCGCCGCCTTGGTGCGGAGCATGCCGAGATCGGTGCCGCAATGCGGCTCGGTCAGGCACATCGTGCCGGTCCACTTGCCGGAGACGAGGTTGGGCAGCCAGGCCTTCTTCTGCTCGTCCGACCCCGAATGCTTCAGCGCGACATAGGCGCCGTGGCTCAGCCCCGGATACAGGCCGAAAGCGACATTGGCCGAGCAGAACATCTCCTCGACCATCATCGCCGCGGTCAGCGGCATGCCCTGCCCGCCATAATCCGGGTCGGAGGAAATCGCGGTCCAGCCGCCCTCGCAGAAGGTGCGATAGGCCTCGCGATAGCCGCTCGGCGTGCGGACGACGCCGTTTTCATACGAGCACCCCTCGCGGTCGCCCACCTGGTTGAGCGGGAACAGCACCTGCTCGCTGATCTTCGCGGCCTCTTCCAGCACGCTGTCGATCAGTTCGGGGGTGAAATCGGCATTGCCGGGCAGTTCGGCGATGGCGGAGCTGTCATACAGCTCGTGCAGCACGAAGCGCATGTCGTTGAGCGGCGCCTTGTAGACGGGCATGTCGTATCTCCCTTGTCTCGGTTCAGTTGCGCAGGGGTTTGCCGGTATCCAGGATGTGCTTGATCCGCGCCTGGCTTTCCCTGGTGCGGAACAGCGCCATGAACGCCTCGCGTTCGAGGTCCTTCACCGCGCCGGCCGGCACCGGATCGAGCATGTCGGTATCGCCGCCGGTGAGCACGCGGGCAAGATGGGTCGACACCGTCACGTCATGCGGTGTCGCGACCCCCTTCTTGCGGAAGTCCTCCACCGCCATGCCGAGCGCGACGCGGCCGGTCGCGCCGGGCAGTTGCAGCGTGTCCGGCTCGGGCGGCGCATACCCCGCCACCATGGCGAGCGCCCGGGCCTTGGCATCGGCCAGCACGCGCTCGCGGTTCATGGTGATGCCATCGCCGGGGCGGAGGAATTTCAGCTCCCTCGCCTCGGCGGCCGAGGTCGCGACCTTCGCGGTGGAAATCATCTCGAACACCTTGGCGACCGCCGGCATCGGGCCGCGCGGCGCATCCTTCGCCCCCTGCCAGCGCGCCAGCATGGCGGCGCACCCGCCCCAGCCCGGCACGAGGCCGACGCCGACCTCGACGAGCCCCATATAGGTCTCGGCATGGGCCTGAACGGCGTCGCAATGCAGCAGGATCTCGCAGCCGCCGCCCAGCGCCCGGCCGGAAGGCGCGCCGACCACCGGGAACGGCGCCTCGCGCAGCGCCTGCAATATCTTCTGCCCCTCCTTCACCGTACCCTCGATCTTGCCCCACATCCGCAGATTGGCGGCGAACATCGCAAGGCCGAGATTGGCGCCGACCGAGAAATTCTCCTTGCCCGGCCCGGCGCGCAGGTTCTCGCTGTAGATCACCATCGCCTTGTGGGATTTCTGCACCAGCGCGATGGTCTTGCCGAGCAGGGCGAGAGTGTCGCCATCGATCGCGTTCATGATCGAATGGAACTCGACGCAGAGCACGCCATCGCCGATGTCCCAGACCGAGGCCGACTTGTTCGACAGCACCGGCTTGCGGCCGCGCTTCGCATCCTCCAGCAGCAGCACGCCGGGCGCGCGCGCGACGGCCCGATAGCCGCCATCGGGCGTGAACCGCAGCAGCGTGGCGCCATCCTCGCGATAGAACGCGCCCGCGCCGAGTTTCGCCAGCAGCGGCGGGACCGGCTCGTCAAGGTCGGCGAGGCGCGACGCCACCCAGTCGGCGCCGAGCCGGTCGATCAGCTCGAACGGGCCGTATTTCCACGTATAGCCGAGCCGCATCGCGGCATCGACGGCGGCGATGTCGTCACCGATCTCGGGAATCAGCGAGGCCGCATAGGCCAGCACGCGGCCGAGCACGCCCCAGGCATAGTGCCCGTAATTCGACTTGGCGCCGACGAGGCGCTTGAGATCCGTCTTCGCGTCCTTCACCTCGGCGATGTCGGGGCGGATGGAGGGCCGCCATTCCAGCCGCCCCTGCGCCGCCGCGGCGAGCGAGAGGGTCTCCTTCACCCGCTCCCGTCCGCGCCCGGTCGAGCGGTAGAAGCCGCCCTTCCCCTTCTTGCCGGTATAGCCCTCGGCGATCATCGTCGCGAGGAACGGCGCCTCGCGGTTCATCCGGTGGAACGCGTCGGTCTTCGGCAGCAGCCGGGCGAGCGAGGCGTTGACGTGCGGCCCGAGATCGATGCCCACCAGATCCATCAGCCCGAACACGCCGGTCGAGGGAAACCCCATCGGCCTGCCCATGATCGCATCCGCCTCCTCGATCTCGATCCCCATCTCGAGCGCGAGCGCGAGCGCCGTCTGGATCCAGTAGGTGCCGATGCGGTTGGCGATGAAGCCCGGCGTGTCGCGGCAGGGAATCACCGACTTGCCGAGCGCGACATCGCAGAATTCGGTGACGCGGGCGATGGCGTCCGCGCTCGTCGCCGGGCCGCTCACCAGTTCCAGCAGCCGCATGTAGCGCGGCGGGTTGAAGAAATGGGTGATCACGAAATCGGGCCGGAGACTTTCCGGCATGTCCGTCATCAGCTCGCCGAGCGGAATGGTGGAGGTGTTGGATGACACCACCGAACCCGGCTTGCGCACTTCGGCCAGGCGGCGATAGAGCGCCTGCTTGATGTCGAGCCGCTCGATCACCGCCTCGACGATCCAGTCGCATTCGGCGAGGGCGGCGAAATCGTCCTCGGTATTGCCCGGCGTGATCAGCCGCGCGGCGCGGGAGGACATCAGCGGCGCCGGTTGCGTGGTCTTCAACCGCTCGATCGCCCGCCTCGCGATCGCGTTGCGGTCATCCCCCTCCTTCGGCACGATGTCGAGCAGGCGCACCTTGATGCCGGCATTGGCGATCTGGGCCGCGATCGCCGCCCCCATCACGCCGGCGCCGATGACGGCGACGGACTGGATCGCGCCCATCAGAGCGCCTCCAGAACCGTCGCGATGCCCTGCCCGCCGCCGATGCACTGGGTCGCGAGCGCGAACTTGCCGCCTTCGCGGCCGAGCAGTTGCGCCGCCTTGCCGGTGATGCGCGCCCCGGTCGCCCCGAGCGGATGGCCGAGCGCGATGGCCCCGCCATCGAGATTGACCCGCGCCGGATCGAGGCCGAGTTCGCCGATGCACGCGAGCGCCTGCGAGGCGAAGGCCTCGTTGAGTTCGACCACGTCGAGCGCCGAGGCCTCGATGCCGGCGCGGGCCAGCGCCTTGCGCGACGCCGCGACCGGCCCCATGCCCATGATGTCCGGCGCGCAGCCGGCCACCGCGACCGAGCGGATCCGCGCGAGCGGCGCGAGGCCGTGCCGCGCGGCATACGCCTCCGAGCAGACCAGCACGGCGGACGCGCCATCGGTCAGCGGCGAGGAGGTTCCGGCGGTGACGCTGCCCTCGGCATCGAAGGCGGGCTTCAGCCCGGCCAGGCCTTCGCGCGAGGCGTCGTGGCGGATGCAGCCATCCTCGGACACGGTGGCGCCGGACAGCGCGATCGGCACGATCTCCCCGGCCAGCCTCCCCGCCATCTGCGCCGCCGCCGCCTTGACGTGGCTGGCGAGGGCGAATTCCTCCTGCGCCTCGCGCGAAATCCGCCAGCGCTTCGCGACGTTCTCGGCCGTCTCGCCCATGCCCATGTAGGCGGCCGGCATCTTGCCATACAGCGCCGGCGAGGGCATCGGGTTGAACCCGCCCATCGGCACCCTGGTCATGCTCTCGATCCCCGCGGCGATGAACGCCTCGCCCGCGCCCATCGCGATCGCGCCCGCCGCCATGTGGATCGAATACATCGACGAGCCGCAGAACCGGTTGACCGTGGCGCCGGCGACGCCGATCGGCAGGTCGGCCATCAGCCCGATCAGGCGGGCCACGTTCAGCCCCTGCTCCGCCTCGGGAAACGCGCAGCCGACGATCAGATCCTCGATGTCCTCCGCCGCGACGCCGCTGCGCGCCACCAGCTCACGAACGACGGCGGCGGCCATCTCGTCGGGCCTGACCCGCGCAAGCCCGCCTTTCCGGGCAAGGGCGAACGGCGAACGGGCATAGGCGGCGATGACGGCGCTGGACATGGATCTCGGACTCCTGTGCAAGTCTTACTTGGTCGACAGTTTCAGGGCGTTTTCCGACTGCCGCTCGATATCGGCCAGCTCGGCGAGGCTCTGCTCGAGCGCCGCGCGCTGTTCCTGCAGCTTGGCGATGCGCTTGCGCACCGCCGCGAGAAGCTGACGCAGCTGCGCGTGCTGTGTCGGATCGACATCGTAGAGATCGAGATAATCCTTGATCTCGCGTAACGAAAAACCAAGCCGCTTGCCGCGCAGGATCAGCATCAGCCTGGCGCGGTCGCGCGACGTGTAGACCCGGGTGGTGCCGGCGCGACTCGGATTCACCAGCCCCTTGTCCTCATAGAAGCGGATGGTGCGCGCCGTCACGCCAAGCTGCCGGGCGAGCTGACTGACCGAATAGAGCGCATCCCCCTGCTGGCCGGCGGCCTCGTCCTCGCGCTGGTGACGCTCATGCAACGCGGCCATGGCCGGGCCCGTGGTAGTTCGTGTGGTCATTGGTCGTCCTGTCGAATGATGAAGGGCGGTCGCGGACAATACCATGAATGACCCGTTTCCATCTTTAACGGTAACCGAATAATCATTACGTATAGGGCATGCTCTATACGTTGTCGAGGCTTTCCACCCGGGTCGCGCGCAAAAAAGCGACGGCATCCCGGCCGAATTCCCGCCATTCGTGCTACACAGCGCACGATACGACCGCAGAATGAACAATCCGATCACGAAAATGTCATATCAACCCGGGCGGAGGACAGCGATGCCCCGTCCGGCATCGCCACCGCAGCACAGCCGGTCAGGCGACGCGACCATGACCACCCCGCGATATCCCGATCTGCCCTGAAAACGCCGAGCGGAGACGAAACCCGGCGCGAATTTCCGGCAGCCTGACCGATCCGCCCTCCCCCTTGATCGAGATCAAAGTGACATGTCGAATTGTCACTATAACTTGACACATCAAGCGGAGAGGAGGACGGGATGCGAATCCTGCTGGTGCATCCGAACTATCATTCAGGCGGTGCCGAGATCGCCGGAAACTGGCCGCCCGCCTGGGCCGCCTATATCGCCGGCGCGCTGAAATCCGCCGGCTTCACCGATCTCCGCTTCATCGACGCGATGACCAACGACCTGTCGGACGACGCGCTGCGCGACATCCTCCGCGCCGAACGGCCGGACATCGTCGGCGCCACCGCGATCACCCCCTCGATCTACAAGGCCGAACGCCTGCTGGAAATCGCGCGCGAGGAACATCCCGGCGCGCTCACGGTTCTCGGCGGCGTGCACGCCACCTTCATGTATGGCCAGGTTCTCGCCGAAGCCCCCTGGATCGACGTGATCGTCCGCGGCGAGGGCGAGGGGATCATCGTCGATCTCGCCCGCGCCGTCGCCGCCGGCGATTTCGCCGCCACCCGCCACGCCATTCGCGGCATCGCCTTCCGCGAGGGCGGCAAGGTCGTCGCCACCGAAGCCGCCCCCACAGTGAAGGATCTCGACGCCCTCGCCCCCGACTGGAGCATCCTCGCGTGGGACCGCTACCGCTACATCCCGCTCGGCACCCGTGTCGCCATCCCCAACATGGCGCGCGGCTGCCCCTTCACCTGCTCCTTCTGCTCGCAATGGAAATTCTGGCGCGACTACCGCTACCGCGACCCGGCGAAGGTGGTCGATGAAATCGTCCGCCTGCGCGATGAGCACGGCGTCGGCTTCTTCATCCTCGCCGACGAGGAACCGACCATCAACCGCAGGAAATTCGTCGCCTTCTGCGAGGAGCTGATCGCGCGCGATGTCGGCCTGCTCTGGGGCATCAACACCCGCGTCACCGACATCCTGCGCGACGAGGCGCTGCTGCCGCTCTACCGCCGCGCCGGGCTCATCCACGTCTCCCTCGGCACCGAGGCGGCGGCGCAGATGAAGCTCGACCGGTTCAACAAGGAAACCACGATCGAGCAGAACCGCAAGGCGATCGCCCTGCTGCGCGCCGCCGGCATCGTGGTCGAGGCGCAGTTCATCGTCGGGCTCGAAAACGAAACCCGCGAAACGCTGGAGGAAACCTACCGCATGGCGCGCGACTGGGCGCCCGATCTCGCCAACTGGTCGATGTACACGCCCTGGCCCTTCTCCGACCTGTTCCGCGACCTGGCCGACAAGGTCGAGGTGTTCGACTACGAGAAATACAATTTCGTCACCCCGATCATCAAGCCCGCGGCGATGGACCGCGCCGAACTGCTCGACCGGGTGATGCACAATTACCGCCGCTTCTACATGCGCAAGGCGTTCTTCTCCTACCCCTGGGCCGGCTCCGGCGCGCGAAGGCGCTACCTGCTCGGCTGCCTCAAGGCGTTCATGAAATCCGGCTTCGAGCGGAAATTCTACGATCTCGGCCGGGTCGGCTACTGGGGGCCGCAATCGAAGCGCAAGGTCGATTTCCATTTCGACGGCGCGCGCGACCGCGCCGGCGCGGCACAGGTCGAATGGCGCACCATGCACGACAACGGGCGGCAGCGCCGCAAGACGCGCGAAGCGGCGGAGCCGCCCCCCTGACCGCGCGCGCCGACCCCTCAGGGCCGCTGATCGGGCCAAACGCGATCCTCCAGGTCTTCGCCGCCCTCGCCGCCTCCGGCGGTCCGGCCTGCATCGCCCGGGTCGCGCGGGCGGCGGGGCCGAAAACCGCCTCGCCCACCCGCCGGCCACGATGGTCCCCGCCGCCGAGGTGCTCGCTTTGCACCGCGCGGTGCGCGCCTGCCTCGGCGCCGGGCCGGGCGGCGCGGTGCTGCGCGCCGCCGGCGAGGCGACCGGGCGCTATCTCCTCGCGCACCGGATTCCGCGCCCGGTCCGCCTCGCGCTCCGCGCCGCCCCGGCGCCGCTCGCCGCCCGCCTGCTGGTCGCCGCCATCCGCCGCCACGCCTGGACCTTCGGCATGCCGGAGGGGCTCGGCGCCACCTGGCGCGGCGGACTTCGCCTGACGCTGACCGCCAACCCCATCGCCCCACCCGGCGCCTGCGGCCCCGGCTGCGACTTTCACGCCGGCACGTTCGCCGTGCTGTTCCAGGCGCTGGTGGACCGCCGCCTGCTTGTCCGCGAAACCGCCTGCCGCGCCGCCGGCGCGCCGTCCTGCGTCTTCACCATCGGGCGCGGCTGATCCGCCGCCGGCCGGTGGACCGCCGGCGCGGATGATGCTCTACCGGCGCTGCCCAGAATCAATCCCCACCCGGCCGCGCACCGCCGCGCGGACCGCAGGAGATGACGACGTGACCGACAGTTCCACCACCCGCCCGGCCGAAACCGTCATCGGCGCCGGCACCCGCCCGGCCGAAACCGTCATGGGCGCCGGCACCCGCCCGGCCGAAACCGTCATGGGCGCCGGCACCCGCCCGGCCGAAACCGTCATGGGCGCCGGCACCCGCCCGGCCGAAACCGTCATGGGCGCCGGCACCCGCCCGGCCGAAACCGTCATGGGCGCCGGCACCCGCCCGGCCGTCGCCGTCATCGGCGCGGGCGCCGCCGGCCTCGCCGCCGCCCGCGCGCTCGCCGGCGCCTGCGCCGTCACCGTGTTCGACAAGGCGCGCGGTCCCGGCGGCCGCCTCGCGCATCGCCGCCGCGAGGGCTTCGCCTTCGATTTCGGCGCCCCGTTCTTCACCGCCCGCGACCCGCGCTTCCTTGCCGAGCTCGCCCGGCTGCGCGCCGCGGGAATCGTAACACCCTGGGCCTGCCGCTTCGCCGAAATCGAGGCCGCCGCCATCACCCACCGGCGCGACTGGGGCGAAACCCCGGCGCATTACGTCCCGGTCGGCCGGATGAGCCGCCTCACCGCGCACTGGGCCGCGGGGCTCGACGTCCGGCAGTCCTGTCGCATCGCGGCGCTGCACCGGATGCCGGCGGGCTGGGCGCTGGAGAGCGAGGCCGGCGAGCGGTTCGGCCCCTTCGCCTTCGTCATCGTGGCGGTGCCGGCGCCGCAGGCCGCCGCCCTGCTGCCCGCCGCCTCGCCCCTGCACGCCACCGCCGCTTCGGCGCGGATGCAGGGCGCCTTCTCGCTGATGCTCGGCCTCGCAGCACCGCTCGATCCCGGCTTCGATGCCGCGCTGGTGCGCGACGGCGCGCTGAGCTGGATCTCCCTCTGCGCCGCGCGGCCGGGGCACGAGGGCGGGCCGGGCCTGGTCGCGATCTCCCGCAATGCCTGGGCGGACGCGCATCTCGAGGACGATCCGGCAACCATCCGCGCCGCCATGCTGGACGCTCTCGCCGCCTGCCTCGGCCAGCCCTCGCGCCGGTGCATCTCGACCTGCATCGCTGGCGCTACGCCAACGCCCCGGCCGTGGCGGCGCGGCCCGACCTGATCGACGCCGAAGGCGGCCTCGCCCTCTGCGGTGACTGGACGTCGCAGGGAAAGGTCGAGGCCGCCTATCTCTCCGGGCTCGACGCCGCCGCCGCCGTCCTCGCCCGTCTCGCCGCCGGCTGAGCGGGCGGGTCTGCCGCCGCCGCCGCCTCGGCCGCGTCACGATCCACCGCGCCGGCCAGCGCCGCGCGCGTCGCCGCCTCGCTGTATCGCGCGGCGACAAAGGCAAGACCGGCCTCCGCGAGACACTGGTTCAACGCCTCGTCCTCATGCACGCGGACGATCTTGGCGGCGAAATCCGCCGCCGTCCCGGCCACCAGCCAGTCCAGCGGCGCCGGCAGGTCGAGCCCCTCGGCGGCAACCGGACTCATCACGCAGGGCAGCCCGTGCGCGAAACTCTCCAGCACCTTGCCCTTGATCCCGGCGCCGAAGCGCAGCGGCGCCACGGTGCAGCGCGCCCGGTGCAGCACATCGGCCAGATCGGGCACATACCCCACCATCGCCAGCCCCCGCTCGTGCAGCCGGGCGATCGCCTCGGGCATCCGGCTGCCGACGATGCTGCTCGTCGCCGCCGGCAGCCGGGCACGAAGGGCGGGCAGGATGTCGTCGGCATAGTGCCGCACGGCATCGACATTGGGCGGATGCTGGAAACCGCCGACAAAGACGATCCCCGCGCGCTGTGCGAACGGCGCCGGCGTCGGGCGCGGCCGGACCGCCCATGGCACCACATGCGTGGCGATCTCGGGCACCAGCTCGCCGAGCAGCCGCGCCTCGGCCGAGGAATGGACGATCACCGCGTCCACCACCCGCATCACCGCAAGCTCTCCCGCCTTCTGCGCCACCAGCCCCACCGTGTGCGGATCGCCCGGCGCCACCGCGGCCTGGCGTTCGAGGCGGAGGAAATGCAGATCGGCGACGCTGTAGACGATGCGGCATTTCGGAAAATAACGCCGCGTCAGCATCGCGTATTTGGCGGCGTTCGAGTAGCGATGGATATAAACGAGGTCGGGCGCCACCAGCGCATCGCGGAACACCTGCTCGACCGACCGCGCATAGGGCGCGTGCAGGCACTCGATGCCGATTTTCCTGAGGCTGGCGGTATAGGGCTGATGATCCTCCATGTTGTCCGCCGGCATGAACGTCACCTTGTAGCCGAGCGCCTGCAAGGCGCGCATATGCGCGACCGCCGCGTTCGATCCGGCGTCGAGGTCGGGTGTCGGCACGGTATCGTCGATGAAATAGGCCCGCCGGCGCACCTGCCGCTCGGCCTCCAGATCGGGGCTCTCGCCGTTGAACCGGTGCCCGGCCAGAACATCCCTCCAGCGCGCCTGGAACTTCCGCTGGTTGACGAGCTGGTAGCGCTTGAGCCCGCCGCCGGCGACATCGACGCCATTGCTGACGCCTTCGAGATGCACCACCTCCGAGGCCGGCTGCACCACCACCCGCCGGCCGAGCTGGCGAACCCGGAAGGCGAGGTCGACATCCTCGTAATAGGCCGGCGCGTAATGGCTGTCGAACCCGCCCAGCGTCTCGAACAGCGCCCGCTCGACCATCAGCGCCGCGCCGGACACCCAGTCGGCGTCGCGCAGATGCAGGAAGCGCGGCTCCGCCGGGTCTTCCCCGCGGCCCCAGTTCCACCCGTCGCCGAGACGCCAGATGATCCCGCCCGCCTCCTGCAACGTGCCATCCTCGGCCAGCAGCCGCGACCCGGCGATGCCGACGCCCGGCACCAGCTCGAACGTGTCCACCAGCGCGTCCAGCCACCCCTCGCGGACCAGCGTGTCGTTGTTGAGAAACAGCAGATAGCGCCCCCGCGCCTCGCGCGCGCCGGCATTGCAGGCGCCCACGAAGCCGAGCTGCTGCGGCGTGCGCACCACCCGCACCGGCCCGGCGAACACCAGCGTGCAGAGCAGGGTCTCGTCGGTCGAACAGTCGTCGACGATGACGATCTCGCACGAGCGGCGCGGGAAATGGTCCCTGATCGACTCCAGGCAGCGATAGGTATGGTCGAAATGATCGTGCGCCGGAATGATCACCGACACCTCCGGCGCCGTCTCCGCTGCGCCCGCCTGTCCCAGGGTCAGCAGCGGATAGGCCCGGCTCAGCGCGTCGATGATCCCGCCGGTCCGCCCGTCGAGCTCGTCCCGCGGCACCAGCCCCTCGCGCATCGCCGCCGCCGTCCGCCCCGCCGCCCCGGCCAGCCGGTCATGCGCGTTGATGCACTGGTTCAGCAGCCTGAGCAGAAAGCCGATCCCGCCGGAAAGCTCCTCCGGCGCGCGCGCGGCGAGCGAGGCCTGCACGAAGGCCTCGGTCATGAACCGCAGCGCCGGCTCGTCGAGACGCGGCGGCGACCGCACGATCCAGTGCGGCGACGCCAGCAGATCGAGCCCGTCCGAGGCCCGCCGCAGACTCACCAGATGCCGCGAATGCGGCAGCACCATGTCGAGCCCCGTGAACGCGAACCCGTGCCGCCCGTCACCATACCCCACCTCCTCCAGATCCGGCCGATAGAGATCCGCCCGCACCCGGAACAGCATCACCCCTCCCTCGACGAGATCGACATCCACCGGCTCGCCCGGCCGCGCCGGGTCCCAGATCCAGCCGGAAATCATTTCGTGATCGCATCGCTCCAGATACCCGATCGGTTGCAGCGACGCATCGTCGCCGGGCGGCGGCGACGGCCCACCGTTAGCGTCCGCCCCGATATCGCCGGCCGGGCGCCGGTCCGGCGTCGCCCCGCCAGCGTCGCCGCTTGCCGCGCGTGGCGAAATCTTTTGTCTTTTCTTCGATAAAGATGAAATATTTTCGTTATGATTTTGTCTTTTTTGCATATCGTCCAATTAATAAGTTAATATTTGAATACGTTTTGTTATTAACAGGGACGCACTATGCCGCGTCCAGCCCCGCCCTGTCGAGCATCATCCTGCGCCGCGGGACGAAAACCGCGCCGCGCCCCTCAGGCGAACCGATCTCGTGCGAACCGATCTCGTGCGAACAGGCGGGTCACGCCCGTCAGGCGCCGGCGGCCCCGTCCAGATCGAGCGCGAGCTGCCCCGGCGCGGCGGCGGCGCGGCGCGGCGGCGTCCGGGCCCGTCCCCGGCGCGAGCCGTGGCGAAGCTGCACCGCATCCGCCTCGCGCTGCGCCTCCACGAGCCGCCGCCGCGCGAACAGCGCCGCCTTCGCCGCCCGCGCCGCCTCCTCATGGATCACGATCCGCGCCGGATAATCCGGGCAGAGCCGCGCCCGCTCGGCGGCGTCGAGCCGCCAGGGCTCGTGCACCAGCGCCCCCGCCACCGCCGCCAGCTCCGGCACGTGCAGCCGGATGAACCCGCCGGCGGCATCCTGGTCGTGTCCCTGCTTGACCGGCGAATACACCCGCACCGTGTTGATCCCGGTCTCGCCGGACTGCATCTGGCATTGCGGCCAGTGAATTCCCGGCTCGTAATCGGTGAACAGCCGCGCCAGCACCAGGCCGCTCTCCTGCCAGGGCAGGAACAGGTCATGGCTCGCGAACGACATCAGCATCGCCCGCATGCGGAAATTGATCCATCCATGCGCCGCGAGATAGCGCATCGCCGCATCGACGAAGGGATAACCCGTCCGCCCCTCCGCCCAGGCGGCGAGGCGCGCCGGATCGGCCGGCGGCCGCATCCCCTCATATACCCGCGCGAAAGGCCGCCACTCCGCCTCCGGCTCGGCCTCAAGCTTCTGGATGAAATGGCAATGCCAGTGCAGCCGGGCGATGAACGAGCGCAGCGCCGCCCCCAGCGGCTGGCCGCCGGCACCTCGCGCTGCCGCCGCCAGGCCGCCTGCGCCGCCTCGCGGATCGAGAGACAGCCATAGGCCAGATAGGGCGACAGCCGCGAGCACGCCGCCTCGCCCGACACCGGCGAAGACATCGCCCGTGTATAATCCTCGCCCCGGCGCGCGAGGAACGAGCCGAGTGTCTCCAGCGCCGCCGCCCGCCCCGGCGCCTGCCCGTGCCGCAACCCGTCCGGCGCGAGGCCGAGCGCCGCCGCCGCCGGAACACAAGCTGCCGCCACCCCCTCCGGCGGCGTCGCCCAGGCGATGCCGCGCGGCGGCGGCAACGAAGGTGCCGCCATCATCCGGTCCCACTGCGCCGCCCAGCGGTCGCGGTTCAGCGCCGGGCCGCGGATCACGCCGAAATTGCGCAGCTCCGTCCACGTCACCCCCTGCCCGCGCGCCCAGCGCCGCACCGCCCGGTCGCGCGCATGGGTCCAGCGATTGCCGGTCTCCTCGTGCGACCACAGGCTGAACCCGCCGAGCCGCCGGCGCAGCGCCTCCAGCACCTCGACCGCCGGGCCGACGCGCACCAGCAGCCGCCCGCCCGCCGCCGCGATCGCCGCCGCCAGATCCTCGATGCAGCCGGCAAGAAACGCGTAGTGCCGGTGCGAGACATCCGCCAGCCGCCAATAGTCCGGCTCGACGATCACCAGCGGCAGCACCGCCCCCGCGCGCGCCGCCGCGCTCAGCGCCGCGTGATCGGCGAGCCGCAGGTCGCGCTTGAACCAGACAACCGAGATTTCGTCTCCCATGCCGCCCGAAATGGTCGCCCGCGCCGATCGGACAAGGCGCGGGCGGCGCGAGGACGCGGGCGGATCAGGCGCGCAGCAGCCCGCCCATCGGCGCCACCGCCGCGCTGTCGGGGAAAATCCGCCCGAGCGCCGCGCCCCCCAGTCCGAACTGCGCCGCCAGCACCCCCTTGGCCAGCGCGCGGAGATCGGCCGTCGGCGCGAGATCGCGGTTCTGGAACAGCTGCCGCTCCTTCAGCCCCGGCCAGGTCGCCAGCACCCGCCCGCCTTGCACCGCGCCGCCGGCGAGAAACGCGACCGTCCCGGTGCCATGATCGGTCCCGCGCGTGCCGTTGATCCGCGCGGTGCGGCCGAATTCGGTGATCACCAGCACGCAGGTCTTCGCCCAGGCCGCGCCCAGCGCCACCTTCAGCGCCGCCACCCCGCGATCGAGGCCGGCGAGCGGGAAGGGCAGCAGTTGCATCTGGTTGACATGCGTGTCCCAGCCTTCGAGCTGGAACGCCGCGATCCGCGGCCCGTCGGCGGCGGCGAGCAGCGTGCCCACCCGCGCCGCCAGTTCGGGAAACCCGTAGCCCCCGGCCGGGCGCGCGGGCCCCGCCGGCACCCGCATCCCCGCCTCGTCCATGTCCGGCGCCGGCCCGGCGGCGAAGGTCGCGGCGTCGAACCGCCGGGCGCCAAGCCCACGGGCGATCGCCGGGCCGAATACCGGATCGCCCGCGTTGAGCTTGCCGATCGCCGCGTACAGCCCGCGATCCGGCTGCGCGAACCCGACCGGCGCATAGGCGCCCACCGGTTCCGCCCCGCGCAGGATCAGCGGCGTGCCGATCCCCGCCGCCAGCCCGATTCCGCCCGGATCGCCATCCGCCGGCAATTCCCCGATCAGCCGGTTGAGCCAGCCCGAATTCATGCCGATCTGCCCGACGCCGGTCTGCAACAGGTCCTGCGCCTCGAAATGGCTGCGCGTCCGATACGGGCCGGCGATCGCGTGCACCGGCAGCAATTCGCCCGCGGCATAGAGCGCGTGGAACCGCGCCAGCGCCGGGTGCAGCGCGTAGAACCCGCCGAGATCGTGCCGCGCCGATGCCGGCGGGATCAGCCCCGGCCGCAGCCGCGCGAGATCGGGGTCGCCATGGGGAATGACGGCCTCCATCCCGTCGAGCGCGCCGCGCAACAACACAACGACGAAGCGCGCCTGCGTCGGCGCGGCGGCGAGGGCGAGCCGGGTCCGGCCCAGGGTCGCGACGGTCGCGAGGCCCAGCAGCGTCGCGCGGCGGGAGAGATTCATGTCGGTCACCGTCTGAGAAATTCGGGAGAGGCGAACAGCAGCGCCAGCGCCTCGCGCGGCGAGCCGGCGGCGCTCACCGCCGCCAGCGTCTGCGGGCGCAGCCGCGCGCCGAGGGCGGCGGTGGCGATGGCGGCGGGCGCGCGGTCGTGGCTGCGCCCGGCCATGGTATAGGCGAAGTCGATCCGCGCCAGCACCGCGTCCGGCCCGCTCCAGTCGCCGCCGAGATCGGACCATCCATCGGGCAGCGGCGCCGCCCAGAGCGGCTGGCCGAGCCGGCGCAGCATCCCCAGCGCCGCCGGCACCTTCGCCTCGGTCTCGCCGAGCGCGCGGCCGACCGAGAGGAAATACTCGACCGGCGTCTTGATCTTGGTCCCCGGCGTCCAGGCCTCCGGCAGGTCGACCAGCGCCGCCGCCGCCGCCCGCAAATCGCCCTGCGTGCCGGCCAGCACGCCGGCGACATGCGCGACCGCCGCCGCCGGCGGCTGGTCGGCCACGAAATGCCGCACCAGCTTGGTCGCCAGCGCCGTCCAGGTGGTGTGATAGGTCGAGAGAAAGCGCAGCGCCGCGATGCCGCCCGCCTCGCCCGGCGGAAAGCTGCGTCCCATCAGCGTCTGCGGCCCCGGCTCATGGGCGAAGGGATGAAAGCGGAACCCGGTCGGCTCCGCCCGCGGGTCGACCGACCATCCGGTGAGCAGCTTCGCCATGGCGATGACGTCCTGCTGGCTGTAGCCCGCGCGCAGGCTCACCGTATGCAGCTCCATGCACTCGCGGCCGAGATTCTCGTTGAGCCCGCGATGCCGCCGCGCCCCGACCCGGCTGTCCGGCCCGACCGACCCGGCATTGCCGAGATAGAGCAGCATCGCCGGATGCCGCTCCACCGCCAGCACCATGTCGGTGAACCGGCCGGTCACATGCGGGCGGATCGCCTCGCGCAGGAACGGGCCGATCAGCGCCGCGGTGCCGCCCTGACGCATCGACACGGTGAAATGATTCGCCCAGAACCAGACCAGCCGCTCGCGGAACGGCGCGTCGGTGCGCAGCGCCCAGCTGAGCTGGGCGGCGGCATCGGCGCGGAACATCTCCCGGCCGCGCGGCTTGAAATGCTCCTTGAGCGAACCCCCCTCGCGGGCGAGCCGCTTGCGCCTCATCCGGTCCTCGCGCAGCGCTGCGAGCGCCGCGGCCCCGCTCGGCAGGGCGGCGAATTCCGGCGTCGCCAGCGCCGGGTCCGGCCCGTCGAGCTGGCCGAGCAGCCAGGCGCGCGGATCGGCCGGCGGCGCCTGGTCCGGCCGCCCGCCCAGGCCGAAGCGGATCATCGCCTGCGAGGGCGTCAGACTTGATGCCTGCGAGGGCGTCAGACTTGATGCCTGCGAAGGCGTCAGGCTTGATGCCTGCGAAGGCGTCAGGCTTGTCGCCTGGGCGGATGCGAGGGTCATCGCCGTCACCCGCTCAGCGGCAGCGATAGGGGTGCCAGTAGCACCAGCCATGGCGCGGTCCGGCGGGATAGACCACGCATCCCGCAAGCCCGCCGGCGAGTCCGGCGAGCAGGATCGCGGCCACCGCCCGCCGCGCGATCCGCGCGGCCCGGCCCGGCCGTACATCCTGAGGGGGCGTAAAACGGAACGTGCGAGACAGCATGGGTGAGATCCTCGATGATCTGTGGCGCGTCGACCGCGCGGGGCCTGTTTCCCGTTCAACGCGCGGGCACCGAATATCCGTCGCCCCTTCAGCCCGGCGGCGGCAGGGATTTTTGCTCCTGCGGCGGGGGAGCAGAAATACCGCCATGCGGCGGGGGAGCAGAAATACCGCCTCGCGGCGGGGAGCAAACGCCCCGCCCCGCCGTTGCAACTCGCCATGTTCGGCAAGGCCGCGCGCCAGTTTCCGCCGCTCGCCGCGCGGCAGGGTGGCGGCGAAGCGCAGCGCCGCGTTGTCGAGCCTCGCCAGCAGCTCGCCGCGATCCCGCCGCGCCCTGGCCAGCAGGGACGCGATCGCGGCGCGGTCGAATTCGGGGCGGATGAACAGCGCCCCCGCCTGCTGGCGGCTGCGCCGCGCATCGCGGATCAGGTCGCGATTGTCGCGGATCACCGCGAGCATCGCGGCGCGGAAGCGGGCGCGGTCGGCCGGGCGCAGGGCGTGGCCGGCGGTCTGGATCGGGCCGGAGCCGTGATGCGGCGGCCTGTGCCAGCCGCCCCGGCGCGACAGCACCGCGAGCCCGCCGCCAAAGGCGCCGATCATGAGGGCGTTGACGAGCAGCGAGGCGACGAGGCCGATCTGCAAGCTTCTGGTGGTCACAGCGTATCACTCCAGTTGGCGGCATCGCCGCAGGATGGCACCGGCGCGCCGAGCACGGTGAGGGATTGCGAACAGCCCGCCCCGCCCGCCGGCACCAGGCGGGCGACCAGCACGGCGCCGATCGCCCCGCCGCCGGCCAGCGCGCCGGCGAGGCCGAGTCCGGCCAGCCACAGCCGCAGGCGCCGCGGCGCCTGCCGCCGCCGTGCCGCGTCGCGGGCGATCCGCCCGGCCAGCGCGGCGCCCGGCGCGGGCACCGCCCAGCGCGCCAGCGCTGCATCCAGCGCCGCCTCGGCGGCGAGAACCGCCTCCGCCTCGGGGTGGGCGTCGCGAAAGGCCCGCGCCGCCGCGCGCTCGGCCTCGGGCCAGCGGTCGATCGCGCCGCCATAGGCGGCGGCCAGGGCGGCGAAGCGTTCGGGCGTCATGGTCGCAGATCCTCGAGCTGTTGGCGCAGGGCGCGGCGGGCGCGGGCGAGCAGGCTTTCCAGCGCCTCGACGCTGATGCCCAGCGCCGCGGCGGCCTCGATATTCGACAATCCCTGATACACCTGCATCACCAGCGCCTCGCGCTGGCGGGCAGGCAGTCCGGCGACCGCGCGCTCCACGCGCCGGCTTTCGGCGTCGCGCGCGAGCATGAAATCCGCCCCCGGCGCCGGATCGGCCTGTTCCGGCGGATCGGCGACGGCCACCTCCCGCCGCCGCCGCAGCCGGTCCATGCACAAATTGAGCGCGACGCGGTGCAGCCAGGTGTCGAACCGCGCCGCCCCCGGCCGCCACGCCCGCGCCTGCCGCCAGACCCGCAGGAACACCTCCTGCGCGATATCGTCGGCCAGCGCCGGATCGCGCAGCAGCCGCAGCGCGAGCCGTGCACGCGCGGCAGCTTGTGCGCCATCAGCGTGCGGAACGCCGCCTCCTCACCCATGCCGATCCTCGCCAGCAGCGGCGCATCCGGGTCGCCCTCCGGGTCTGTCATGTCCTCGCGGAAGCCCACCCTGCGCCGGTTGCCGCGCCGACCGGCCATCCGGTCGGCATCCGGTCCGTTCAACGCGCGGGCGGCGGGTTTCCGTCGCCGGCGCGCCGGGTTTTTTCACCGCGCCCGCACCCGGGTCAGCCGCACCAGCGGCCCGAGCCCGGCCGGCGCGCGGCGAGGGCGGCGAACAGCAGACGCTGGCCGATCGCCGGGCGCTGCGCGCGATAGAGCAGCGAGGCGAGGCGGATCTGCCCGCCAAGCTCGCCGGCGAGGCGGCGGTGATGGGCCACGGCGTCCTGCCGGCCAGCACCGCCTCGGCGGCGCGCCGCGCCCCGTGCAGCGCCATCGCCATGCCATC